>NZ_CP076128.1:3030000-3055000 GCF_018736065.1 Flammeovirga kamogawensis | reverse complement strand
GTACCCCAAACCGACACAGGTGGTTAGGATGAGTAATCCGAGGCGCTCGAGTGATTCATGGCTAAGGAACTAGGCAAATTAGCCCCGTAACTTCGGGAGAAGGGGCGCCTACTTACTTTGTAAGAGGCCGCAGCGAAGAAGTCCAGGCGACTGTTTAACAAAAACACATGGCTATGCGAACTCGAAAGATTCAGTATATAGCCTGACACCTGCCCGGTGCTGGAAGGTTAAGAGGGGGAGTTAGTTTTAGGACGAAGCTCTGAATTGAAGCCCCAGTAAACGGCGGCCGTAACTATAACGGTCCTAAGGTAGCGAAATTCCTTGTCGGGTAAGTTCCGACCTGCACGAATGGTGCAACGATCTGGACGCTGTCTCGGCCATGAGCTCGGTGAAATTGAAGTAGCGGTGAAGATGCCGCTTACCCGCAACGGGACGAAAAGACCCCATGAACCTTTACTGCAACTTAACGTTGGCCGTTGGCCAGGAATGTGTAGGATAGGCGGGAGACTATGAAGGAGTGTCGCCAGGCATTTTGGAGTCATTGTTGAAATACCGCCCTTTCCTGTTTGACGGTCTAACGAGTGTATACTCGGACATTGTTTGGTGGGTAGTTTGACTGGGGTGGTCGCCTCCAAAAGAGTAACGGAGGCTTTCCAAGGTTCCCTCACGACGGTCGGCAATCGTCGGAAGAGCGCAATGGCATAAGGGAGCCTGACTGCGAGAGAGACATTTCGAACAGGCACGAAAGTGGGACATAGTGATCCGGTGGTACCGCATGGAAGGGCCATCGCTCAAAGGATAAAAGGTACTCTGGGGATAACAGGCTGATCTCCCCCAAGAGCTCATATCGACGGGGAGGTTTGGCACCTCGATGTCGGCTCGTCACGTCCTGGGGCTGGAGAAGGTCCCAAGGGTTGGGCTGTTCGCCCATTAAAGTGGCACGCGAGCTGGGTTCAGAACGTCGTGAGACAGTTCGGTCTCTATCTGTTGCGGGCGTAGGAAATTTGAGAGGCTCTGACTTTAGTACGAGAGGACCGAGTTGGACACACCTCTGGCGTACCGGTTGTTCCGCCAGGAGCATCGCCGGGTACCTATGTGTGGAGCGGATAAGCGCTGAAAGCATCTAAGCGCGAAACCCACCTCGAGATGAGATTTCCATATAAGGGTTGTTATAGATGATGACGTTGATAGGCTTCAAGTGTACGTGTAGAGATACATTCAGCTGAGAAGTACTAATCGCCCAATAGCTTTTCTTTTACGGTTAGCACTCTAGTAATAGAGTGCTAGCAAAGTTTTTCCTTTTCACTGTCAAATAACTGATTTATATTAGTTATTTTGCATTAGTGATTAGATTCGATAATCAAAGACATTAAGATATTGATGGTGTCAATGACGTGGGTGTTCACCTCTTTCCATTCCGAACAGAGCAGTTAAGCCCCACAGTGCTGATGGTACTGGGTTAACCCCCGGGAGAGTAGGTCGACGCCACATTCATTATATATAGAAGGTTAGTTAACACATGATGTTGACTAACCTTTTTTTTTGCAATTATTATTGTAATAATTTGTTAATCAGTGTGTTATAATGAAAAAGTACTATTTTTTTAACGTATTGATTATTACCTTTGTAAGTACAAGTTAGGCTAACAGCCCTCTGTTTATCAGATGTTTATTCTTTAAAGTGTAAACGGAAGAATTGAGGGTGATCTTATAAATATAAAATATCACTAAAGTGACTAAAGCAGAAGTAATCACAGAAATTCTCAGAAAAATTGAGAAGCGTCAAGAAGCTCAAACTTCAAACGCAGCAACTATGGTTGAAGTAGATAAGGAAGTTGTCGGTCAAGTATTGGAAGATTTCTTTAACGTAGTGAAGGACAAGATGGCAGAAGGTAATAATATCTACATCCGTCGTTTTGGTAGCTTTGTAAATAAAAAGCGTGCAAGTAAAAAAGGAAGAGATATCTCTAGAGGAGAAATTATTCCTATCCCTGAGCACTTTATTCCAAGCTTCAAACCTTCTAAAGAGTTTGTTGAAAAAATTAAAGGTAGTGACAAAGTACGTTTGATTAACGAAAACTAGTACTTAGTTGCAAAGAATTGCATAAATTGTCCTCATCTTAATAATGTAAGATGAGGACATTTTTTTAATCTCAATTTTAATATGGGAACTAAACAATATAGCCTAATAGGAATAGGAATAGTTTTAATAATTGTATTGGCACTTTTACCAAAAGCGGTAGTTACAGATAATAGTGCAAATGCAGTTGAAAACAACGAAAGTACGGCTCAAACAGAACAACATAGTGATGACGATGGGCATGACCATGGAAGTAATAAAGTAGATATGGCCTCTGCTCATTCAGAGAAGTTACCGGCTGATACACAAAGTAAACTTGACTCACTTCAAGACAGTTTTGAGAGTGGAAAGGGAACTCAAAATAAAATAACTGTTGCAAATGAAGCATATGATTTATTGATTCGAATGAATAAATTTGATCGTGCCGCAGAGTGGAAGTTAGCATTATATGGGGTAACGGATAAATCAGAAGATCTCAAATCTGCAGCCGATGCTTATTATGATGCCTTTACTTTTGCAATGAGTGAAGAAAAATCAAGTAAGATGGCTAGCTTAGCTAGATCTAATTATAATCAATATTTAAAATTAGAACCAAAGGATTTAAATTCGAAGGTTAAGTTAGGTATGACTTATGTAGTTTCTTCATCTCCAATGCAAGGGATTACTTTAATAAGAGAAGTAATTGCAGAAGAACCAAATCATCAGTTAGCAATCTTTAATTTAGGCTTACTTTCAATGCAATCTGGACAATATGATAAAGCTGTAGGTAGATTTGAACAACTAAAAAAATTATATCCTGAAGATATGGAAGCTAGGTTTTATTTGGCTTTAGCTTTGAAAGAAGTTGGTAAGAAAAATCAAGCAATAAAAGAATTGGAATTCATCAATAAAAATGCTGATTCTGAGGATATTCGAGTGACTTCTTCACAATATCTTGCAGAATGGGTGAATTAATGTAAATAAAAGTAGAAAAATGGATATTAAATTCGTCTTTCTACAATTTTTGTTATAAATTGCACATTCGTTCAGTTAATGAGTTCATTGATTGAATGTATTTTAGAAAAGATTTCAAACACGTAAACTGTAAGAAATATGCCTTGCGGTAAGAAAAGAAAAAGACATAAGATCGCGACTCACAAGAGAAAGAAAAGACTTAGAAAGAACAGACACAAGAAAAAGTAATGTTCTAGTCGCAACTTAATGATAACCTTGCTCTAGTGAATCTAGGACAAGGTTTTTCATTATAAAAAAGTGGAGTATCTAAACGTAGATACACATACATTGTATGTACTTATAAATTAATTATTAACCTTAAACTTTTATCGAGTTGAGTAATGAATTAGTTATCAATTCAACGCAAGAAGGAAGCAGAATTGCCCTTATGCGAGATAAAAGTCTGGTAGAACTTCACTATGATAATGACGAAACAAAATTTCAAGTAGGTGATATCTATTTAGGAGTTGTTCGTAAAGTAGTTCCTGGTCTAAATGCTGCATTTATAGATATAGGATACGAAAAGGATGCCTTCTTACATTACTTGGATTTAGGTCCAAAAGTAAAATCACTCTTGAAATATATTAAACTGGCACAGGGTAAGCACCACAAACATGTGAGTGAAAACCTAAAGCAGTTTCGTCTAGAACCTGAAATTGATAAACTTGGTAAAATCAATGATGTCCTGAAACAAAATCAAAAGATTATGGTTCAGGTTGTTAAAGAACCAATATCAACAAAAGGACCAAGATTATCATGTGAACTCTCTTTAGCAGGACGGTACTTAGTACTAGTTCCTTTTAGTAATACTGTCAATATATCTAAGAAAATTACAGACGCAGGAGAAAGGCGTAGGCTATTAAAGCTTGTGAATTCTATAAAGCCTGAAAATTTCGGAGTAATTATACGAACAGTTGCAGAAGGAAAAGAAGTATCTGAACTAGATAAGGATTTAAGAGACCTCAACCTAAAATGGGCGGAAGGTGTTGAAAAACTTAAAGTTGCAAAACCTAGAGAGAAAGTAATTGGAGAAATAAATCGTGCTACTTCAATGTTGAGAGATATCTTAAATGAATCTTTTGATAGTATCACTGTCGATGACAAGGATGCATATGAAGAAATAAGACGTTTTATTCTGCAAATCGCACCAGACAAAGCCGGTATAGTGAAATTCTATTCTGGTAAAGCAAAGCTTTTTGAGCACCATGGTATCGAAAAGCAATTAAAGACACTCTTTGGACAAACTGTTAGCTTAGGAAGTGGAGGATATTTAGTAATAGAACATACTGAAGCCCTTCATGTGATTGATGTTAATAGTGGAAACAAGTCGAATGCAGAGAACAATCAAGAAGCTACTGCATTCAACGTAAATATAGAGGCTGCTACAGAAATCGCTCGTCAATTACGTTTACGTGATATGGGTGGCATCATCGTTATAGACTTCATTGATATGAAGAAAGCTGAACACAAGCAAAAGTTGTATCAGCATATGAAGGCGGAGATGAAAGCAGATCGCTCTAAACACACAGTTTTACCATTGAGTAAATTCGGTTTAATGCAGATCACAAGGCAGCGTGTGAGACCTGAATTAAGCATAGTAACTAAAGAGAAGTGTCCAACTTGTAATGGAACAGGTAAAATAACGGCCTCGATTGCAATTGCAGATCAAATAGAGGCAGAGATTATGCACCTAATGGAGAATCAGAACGACCAAAAAATTAAAGTTGGTGTTCATCCATACTTATTCTCTTACTTTACAGGAGGTTTTCCTTCTCGAAGAATGAAATGGTTCTTTAAACATTTCAAATGGATTAAAATATTTGAAGATTCGTCATTAGGACTATCTGAATACAAGTTTTTTGATCATCATGATGAAGAAATTTCTTTAAAATGATCTGATTAGCTTCTATCACACAAGATGTGGTAGAAGCTTTTCTTTTATATAAACTTTCAATAAATAAACATATGAAACTATTTCAATGTGTTCTCGTTAAATAATTTTTATTGTTTCATTAAATAGAATAAAACATGTCTAAGTTTAGTAACCTAATTAATAAATCTGATGTACCTGTTTTAGTTGATTTTTATGCCGATTGGTGTCAACCTTGCCATATGTTAGCTCCAACTATTAAATCAATAAAAGTAAAATTAGGAGATAGATTAAAAGTTGTAAAGGTCAACTCTGATAAAAACCAATCTGTAATGTTGAAGTATCAGATTAAAAGTATCCCCACATTAATATTGTTTCATAAAGGAAAAATAATTTGGCGAAATTCCGGTGTCTTACCAGAACATGAACTTTTAAAAATATTAGAGCGTCATTTGTCTAATTAGATTTTAGACACGTAATTGTAATATATTTATAAATACTGTGTATGGCTGAATTCAATATAGATCAAGAAATAATACAAGCGTCACCATTAGCAACAACAATTCATTCTTGTAAGGAGGTGCAATCTAAGACCTGGATGGATTATGTAAAAGCATTGTTAGCAATTGCAGGTGCAGATGGAGAAGTCTCTCAAGAAGAGTTAGATTGGGTATTTTCTGATTTTCTAGAAGTAATTGGAGCTTCTGATGATGAAATAGAAGAGATTAAAAAGTTTGATTTTAAAAATGTTGATTTAACAGAGTTATTATCCAACTTAGATATTAATGTTCCGATGAATTATAAAAGAACATTAGTATATGATGCTGTAATGATGGCTCGTGCAGATAATGTTTATTCTAGAGAGGAAAAAGAAGCTGTTTGGAAAGCTGCCGAAATATTGGGAGTTCCTTATTTTATTGCTAGAACTATTGAAGGATTAGTAAACACTGAGAAATCACTTGAGATGATAAGAAAATCTCTTTTTGAATTAGAAGAAGAAGGTTATCCTATTGTTGATCTTGATAAATTAAATATGAAGCCTGCTTCAATATTAGAAAGAAATACATTTGGTGTTAAATTAACTTGTGAACAGACACAAAAAAATTATGGTTTTGCATTAATGATAATAGCCGGTGCTGATGGTGTTATTTCTGATGCTGAAAAAAACTGGTACTTAGAGCAGTTTGTTAAGGTATCTAATACTCCAGAAGAAATAGCTAAGGAAGTGATGGAATATGATTTTTCTAGTGGAAATTTAGAGGAAGTAATTAATAATTTAAAAGTAGATGTAACCATCAATTTTAAAAGAACTTTATTATATAACGCTATTAAGATGGCAAGTGCAGATGCTGAGTTTCCTGAGCAAGAGAAAGATGCAACAGATAGAGTTGCTAAGCTTTTAGATATCACAGATGATATAGCACAAACGATTTATTATCTAGTTGATACAGAAGCAAAAATTGCTAAAATGCGGACTACATTATTTGAATATAATTAATAAAAAAACTCTTCAGATTTAATAACCTGAAGAGTTTTTTTATGGAATATGATATTTATCTTATCTAGAAATTAATTTAAAAATATCATTTCCAAATGCAAAAACCATAATTGATAATAATATTAGCATTCCAATTTGTTGTGCTACCATTAATACTTTTTCAGATGGTTTTCTACCTGTAATTATTTCATACGTTAGAAATACGACATGGCCACCGTCTAATGCAGGTATTGGTAATAAGTTCATAAATGCTAATACCATTGATAACATACCAGTGATTGTCCAGAATTGAATCCAATGCCATGTTCCTCCATATACCTCAGCAATACCAATAGGGCTACTTACAGATTTACTTGCAGAAACTTCACCTCTAAATAATTTACCAAAAGCTTTTATTTGTACAGTAATTACATTGAAGGCTTCTTGAGTTCCAACTGGAATAGCTTCTAAAAAAGAGTAGTTTTTATATTCAGCTTTCAATCTAGACCTCATCTCAAACCCAAGTGTACCTTCATCAGATACTCTAATTTGAAGTTTTAATGGTTGATTATTTCTAAGAACAGTAAGTTCTATTTCTTTTCCAGATTGAATTTCTAATTCTTTCCTGAATTCATTAAAATAAGGAAGGTCTTTTCCGTTTATAGCAATCGGAATATCATCTGCTTTTAAACCGCCTTTATCAGCAGGTGTTGCAGGTAAAACTCTCTTAACATAAAATGGATCTCTAGGGTAAACATAAGACATCTTTTTGTACTTATCTTCACTCATCCATTCTATCATTTCTTTAGGAATTGATATTCGAACTTCTTTGTTGTCTCGTAATACAGTGATATAACTATTCTCTTCTAATAAAAAATTAGGATCAACTAAATCTCTAAATTGTTTAGCATCTTTTCCACTTAGGTTAACAATTTTATCTCCTGTTTCTAACCCTACTTTCTCTCCAAGTTCACTAGCGTAAATACCATATTTGTTAATTTCTGAAATTGGTATAAAACGTTCACCTGTACTGTAAGCTAAACCTATAAAAATGATAATACCTGTAATAACGTTCATTATTATACCTCCAAGCATAACAATTAGACGTTGCCAAGCAGGTTTAGTTCTAAATTCCCAAGGTTGCGGTTCTGACTCTAAATCATCTGCACCTTTAGATTCATCTATCATTCCAGCTATATCAACATAGCCACCCATTGGGAACCATCCTAAACCATATTCCGTATCTCCTCTTTTAATTTTAAAAATAGAAAATTTTAAAAGGTTTGGAAATGGGAATAAAAAGTCGAAAAATAAATAAAATTTATTTACTCTAATTTTAAATAGTTTAGCAGCAAAGAAATGCCCAAATTCATGTATTCCTACTAATATTGATAATCCCGCTAACAACTGAGCGGCCATTATAAGTCCTTCCATTCTTACATAAAAATCACATACAATTTGATAAAACAGATTGTATGCATGTGATAATAATTATTTTATTTCCAACTCTTTGCTAATTCTCTAACGTCTGTATCAGTTTGGACGTAGTCTTTATAACTAGGAGTTAAGATATGCTTATAATTTTCCATACAATAAGCATTTAATTCAGCTATTTCTAAAAATTTGATTTCATCATTTAGAAAACGTTCAACAGCAATTTCATTTGCTGCATTCAGTATACAAGCTGAGTTTCCTTTTTCATTAAGTGCTTTATAAGCTAATTTAAGGTTTACAAATGTATCCTTATCAGGTGTTTCAAAGGTTAAGGTTGGGTAAGCTGAAAAATTAAACCTTTCGAAATTAGACGGAAGTCTTTTAGGATAACCTAAAGCATATTGTATAGGTAGTTTCATATCTGGTAACCCTAATTGTGCTTTTAAACTTCCATCTTCAAACTGAACAAGGGAATGTACAATTGATTGAGGGTGAACAACAACATCAATCTGATTGTCTTCAACCTCAAATAACCACTTAGCTTCTATAACTTCTAAACCTTTGTTCATTAGAGATGCAGAATCTATAGTAATTTTAGCACCCATACTCCAGTTTGGATGTTTTAAAGCCTGAGCTTTTGTTACACCTAATAGCTGATCTCTTTTTTTTCCTCTAAAAGGTCCTCCAGAAGCAGTTAAAATAACTTTTTCTATAGGATTATTTTCTTCTCCAACTAAACATTGAAATATAGCAGAGTGTTCAGAATCAACTGGTATAATTGAAACATTATTCTCTTTGGCTTTTTGAGTAACTAACTCTCCTGCCACTACTAAGGTTTCCTTATTTGCTAGGGCAATTGTAATTCCTTTATCTATAGCTGTTAATGTTGGCTTCAAACCAGCATAACCAACTAAAGCAGTTAATACAATATCAGTTTGAGCTTGTTCTAAGGCTTCACAAATACCATCAACTGTAGCTAAAATAATTACATTTGTATTTTTAAGTCCTTCTTTAAGGATTGTAAACTTGTCTTTATTGCCAATGATGGCATATTTTGGTTGAAACTCAATACATTGCTGAATGAGAAGGTCAACATTATTTCCTGCAGATAAAATACTCACAGAAAAAAGAGCTGAATTTGCTCGGATTACATCAAGTGCCTGTGTGCCGATTGATCCTGTAGATCCAAGTATCGCAATTGATTTTAAAGTCATAAAATCTTTCTTTTTTAGCATCGCAAAATATGCGAATCAATTTAGAGGGTACAAGTTAGCACCTAAAGCTATTTTATGTATGCTTTTTATGATTTCATTACAAACATTTTCATGTTTTGCCCAAGAAAATAGAATTTCTCTTGATGAAACATGGGTAGATATAATAAATGATGATGAAATTTACGTATCAGCCCAAAAGAAAAGTCCAAAAGCATTACTCTATACATATGTTATTGTACGTTTAGAGAATAAAGATTCACTTTTGAATAAGTTAGTTGATTTGTCTTTAGAATGTGCTACAGATAGCAATAATTTTTTAATTCAAAAACAACTAATAATACCTAAAAAAGAAGATATTTTGCTTCAAATGAAACTTGAAATAGGGAATACAACAGTAGAACTAAATACAATAAAATTTTTAGTAGAAGCTATTAAACCATAGCTTAAGAAAGATTTATTATAAATAACTTTTTTATACCTTCAATACTATTGGATATATCTCACTTTCGTTGTTTCTTTGAGTATTCATTTTTATCTCGATGAAGATGACCATAAAATAATAATCACATACTTAGTAAAAAATTATGAATTTTCCTGCAGAATTAAAGTATACTAAAGATCACGAATGGGTACGTGTTGAAGGTGAATTTGCATACATCGGTATCACAGAGTTTGCTCAAAGTGAATTAGGAGATATTGTTTATGTTGATATTACATCTGAAGACGAAGAAGTTGCAGAAGGTGAAGTATTTGGCTCTGTAGAAGCAGTAAAAACTGTTTCAGATTTATTTATGCCAGTGAACGGAGAAGTTGTTGAAATAAACGAGGCAATTGACTCTGCTCCTGAATTAGTAAATTCAGATCCTTACGGTGAAGGTTGGATGATTAAAATTAAAGTTTCAGACTTATCAGAGGTTGAAGCTTTAATGGATAGCGAAGCGTATCAAAAAGAAGTTGCTAACTAAATTTCTTTTTTTAGATAAGAAAAGAAGAGTTGTGCACATGTTGTTCAACTCTTTTTTAGTTTAAATAACCCTACTTATGCAGTTTTATACAGGAAATATATCTTTCGAGCTAAGAGCAAGTACTGATAAACACCCAAAAGAAAATCAATATATTATTTATGGTAATGCTTCTGCAGACACTTTATGGTCAAGGTATCTAGCTGCAGAAAATGGAGATATTTCTGGATCTCCAAAATATCTTTTTTATACATCTAATTTAAAAAAAGAAAAAGAAGCATTATTAAGTAAATTTCAAGTTCGTATTGCAGCAGGAGGTATTGTCTGCAACGAAGAAAAGCTTTTAATTATTAAAAGAAATGGAGTTTATGATATACCCAAAGGACATCTTGAGAAAGATGAAAACTTAGAAACTTGTGCAACAAGAGAAGTAGAAGAGGAAACCGGAGTCCCTTCTAAAATTATAGCACCTTTAATTGAAACATATCATACATATCTGTTTAACGGAAAATATGTATTAAAACACACGTATTGGTATACTATGACTGTAGCAAAAAAAAGTTTTAATGAACAACCTCAAGTAGAAGAAGGGATTGAAGAAGTCTTGTGGATGAACATTAATGATATCAATAATATAGTACTGATAAATACCTACAAGTCTATTAAGGATGTTATAAAAGCATTTGTCAAATAATTTTGCATGAATTGATTCCTTTAATGAATATAATATATATCAAAAAAACTATCATAGCATTAATTGTATTTATTAGTTGTACAACAATTAGTAATGCACAAAATCTAAAAGCGGTTCAAGCTGATGATTCAGGCTTATATGGTTTTAAAAAAGAAGCAGAAATTGAATGGAAAATACCCCCTCAATTTGAGAATGCTTTTAATTTTTCTAATACAGGAATAGCTGTAATAAAAACACAAAGCGGATACTCCCTAATTAATACCAAAGGAAAGATAATAACAAATCAATATTATGATAGGTTTGGATGGTCGGATGATGCAGATACAACAAGAGCACCACTTTTTTATGGAAGTTTAGTTGGAGTAAAAAAGAATGGTGTTTGGGGTGTCATCAATACTAAAGGAAAAGTAATTATATCACCTCAATTTAAATACCTTAATTATTTTTCTGATGGAGTATCTATTGTAGAAAACAAAAAAGGTAGGCTAGGTGCTGTTGATACGAATGGAAAAGAAATTATTCCAATAACTTTTCAAAGTCTACGATTTTTAGCAGGAGGTTTACCGTTGTTAGTTGCAAAAAATAATGGAGTTCAAGGAGTTATCAATTTAAAAGGAGAGTGGGTTTTACCTCTTGACTATATAACAGTAAAATGGGCAGGTAACAAGTTATTAGCGGCAATGACTCAAAAAGGGGAATGGCTTTTTGTTTATCATAATGGAGAACATTATTCAGAAGAATTTTATTCAAATTGGAAGTGGTATCATAAACAAAAGAAATTACTACTAAATAGAAACGGTCGTTTAGGATTATTGGATGAAAATGCGAATGTTATTTTTGAAACAAAATGCAAAACTATTTCTTTTGACGATTCATCCATAATTGCAGAAAAATTCCCACAAATTGAGTTGGGGAATACAAATAGGGAGTTACTTTCAACTTGGTACTGTGATAGTTTATCTTTTGCAGGTGATAGTCTTATTAGATATTATACATCAGGTAAAGTAGGTGTAGCGACTTCAAAAGGTATAAATAAGTTTTATAATTTTTATTCTGAAGTCAGTGATTTTATTGATGGCCAAGCTATCGTAAAGAAAAATAATAAGTTTGGTGTATGCGATGTAAATGGAGCTTTAATAATACCAGTAAAATATAATAGTATAAAAAGAATGCCTACGGGGCATTATTGGACTTTAGATAAAGAAAGTTACCCTGATGTATATAACAAACAAGGAGAGAATTTAACAAAGCATAAGTATGATATGATAGGAGAGTTCTCTCAAGGAAAGTATTTAGTTCGAAGAGCCAGGTTATATGGTTATCTAAATGCAGACTTGTCAGAATGGATATCACCTCAATTTAAAGATGCAGAATCTTTTGTTGGTCCATATGCAGTAGTTCGTACTTCAGATTATTATGGAGTTATTGACTTAGAAAAGAAATGGGAAATTACACCAATTGTTGATCGCCTAAAAACAATATCAGAAGGCCTTTATTACTTTGAAGATAATCAAGAATGGGGAACCTTAAGTATTAAAGGTATTGAATGGTTTAGAACAGATTCAGCAACAGTAGAATCATTTACAAATGGTTTTGTTGTTATGAAAAGAAGAGGAAATTATGGACTTCTAACTAATAAAGGAGAGTTATCACTTCATACAAAATATGACTCCTTAGATTTATCACATTTACAGAATGATAGAGTAGATATGTATCTTGATAGTACATGGTTATATAAATCTGTATTTAATGAAGACGGAGAACCATTAAGGGATGCATACCAACAGTATTCTAATGTAGAGGAACCAACAGAAGGGTTTGCAGCTGTGAAAGTTGGAGATAGATATGGTTTTATGGATTATCTTGGTCGAATGAGATTATCCTGTAGATATCAAGCAGTAAAACCATTTTCTGAAGGGTTATCTGCCTTTGAGTTAAATAATAGATGGGGATATATTAATAAAGAAGATCAAATAGTACTTCAACCTAAATACCAAGAATTAATGCCTTTAAAAGAAGATATGGCTAAAGCAAAGCTTTTAAATAAATGGGGTGTAATAAACAGTTCTGGTAAAATTATTATTCCTCTTAACTATGAAAATGTAAAGCGTACAAGTTATAATAATTGGTATGTATGGGAAAAGGGAGGAGAAATGGGGATATACACTCCTGGTGGAATTAAAGGAATTTATGGTAAATATGATAATATAATTGATCTAGGTAATAACTATGTTATAGTAAGTGAGCAAGGTAAACTTGGAGTTGATAGAATTGATGGTTTTTTAATTTGGCCCCAGAGATATCATAGTGTAAAATTATTATCAAATAAAGAATGGTTCTCTTTAAAACATCAAGGTGAGGAATTGAGTGTTAAGTTGTTGTAATTAAATATGTTATGATTTGTTATAAGCGAAAGTGTAACGAAAACTATCTATAATTAGTTTAATTAATTACACCAAATCACCTATTATGACAAATTCAATTAAAATATTACTTCCTTTTTTTATTTTATTGTTTTGCTCTTTTGCTTTTAATATTCATGAAAGTGAAGTTATACATGATATTAATAAAAAAGATATATTAAAGGAATCTAATAATTTATCAATTTTAATGGATGGTGTTCAAGTTGAAAAATATTCTGATGGTTCAGTTGATTTATATATACAAAGTTAGATAATTGACATCGTTTTATATATTATTATGCCTCTATTTGCGTTAAAGTAAATAGAGGCATTTTTATGCATATACTTTACATAACACTATGACTAAAATAAAACTCTTCAATAAAGACGCACTGTTTGCAACTATCTTTGTTTTTGCATTTATGGGACTATTACAAGTCTCAAATGTACAAGTCGAAATATTTAATGTTTTTGAGCAAGTTTTTGAAAACTTTGAGCTTACAGATATTTACTATTCAAAGCTTCGCGATAATAAAAAAGAAGCATTTGAAAAAAATGTGGTTTTAGTAAATATTGGAAATTTAGATAGAAAAGGTATTGCTAAGCAAATAATGAGGTTAGCAGATGCTCAACCAAAGGTAATGGGTATTGACGCAACTTTTGTTGGACCAAGACCAAAAGATCCTGTTGGTGATTTTATGTTAGCACAAGCATTAAATAAAGTAGGTAAATCTTTTGTAATGGCTACAGCCCCTGCAGATTGGAATGAAGGTAAAGCAATGTTCGATACTTTGAAATTACCTTACGCACCTTTTGTAGCAAAAACAGATCATGGTCATGTCTTCACAGGAGTCTTAACAGATGAAATTTTCACAACATGGAGAGATATTCCTGTGTATGTTGATTTTGAAAATGGAGATAGAGAATACGCACTATCTGTAAAAATTGCAGAAAAATTTGATGCAGAAAAAACAAAAAAATTCCTTGATAGAAATAACGAAAGAGAAACAATCTATTTTAAAGGAAATCTGGATAAGTATATAAAACTTGATCTTTCTGATTTTAAAGATGAATCAAGAGACTTCTCTTTTATAAAAGATAAAATTGTATTATTAGGTTACATGGGTAACGAATATACCGATGGATTTTGGGATGCAGATAAATTTTTTACTCCATTAAATAAAAATGTGGTAGGACGTGGTTATCCTGATATGTACGGGGTAGTAGTACATGCAAATGTAATATCTATGATTTTAGATGAGAGCTACATTGATGTGATGCCAGATTGGTTAAGCTACTTTTTAGCTTTTTTAATGTGTTATCTAAATGCTGTATTATTTATGTGGATTGTAGAAAATAGAAATCTGTCTGTTTGGTACAATGCAATTACAAAATCTATTCAATTAATTGAAGCACTTGTAATTCTTTCGCTAACAATGTTATTATTTGGTACATTTAATTATCATGCAAATTTCACTCTTTTGTTCCTTGTTGTAATACTTTCGGGTGATTTAATTGAAATATTTTCAGAAATCTTACTTAGAGTTTTCTATGGAGTGAAAAAGAAGTGGAAGAAGAAAATATAAAATTGTAAATTGCAAATAACTTTTAATGAAAATTATCGTATGTATAATTACTTGATTTAAAATTAAAAAACAGAACTACTATAAAATTCACGGCATTATGAAATTCAAATTGCTAACATTTATATCAACTCTTTTAATTGTATTTAATGTATCTGCACAAGAAGCTAAGTTTATGGTTTTAGGTGTGAAAGGAGACGTTTCTATTGGAGGAGAAAATATTCATACAGGAGATATGTTACTTTCTGGACAAGAAGTAACAATAAAAGGAACATCACCTTATTTAGGCTTAGCGTATATTTCTGGAGGTACTCTTGAATTAAAGAAATCAGGGAAATATGAAGTTAATACTTTAGAGAGTCAGTTAAGTCAAAAAGAAAATGATTTAGTATCTAGATACGTTGACTTTATTAAAGATGAATTAACAGGCTCTGGTGAAGAAGCATCTACACAGGCAAAATATGGATCTGTAACAAGATCTTTAAAGAAAAAGCCAATATATTTTTATGTTCCTATTAATTCAAATGCAATAAAAACAGAAATTAATTTAAGCTGGGCATTAAAAGATGGTCCTTCAGAAAATGGTACATATAAAATCTTTATAAAAGATAGAAAGCACCATATCTTATTAGAAGATGAAGTTACAGGTTCAGAATATACTTTAAATCTAAATGATGCAAAGTTAAATGAAGAGAAATACTTATTTTACTATGTAGAAGATGCAAAAAATAATAAAATAGCATCTGACTTATATGCTTTCACAGTATATAATGATGGAGATACAGAAGAAACTGCAAAAGAATTAGAACAACTAAAATCTAATGAAACTGCAATAGGTAAATTGATACTTGCAAAATACTATGAGGATAAAGGGTTTATTGTGAATGCATCTACAGCATATGAACAAGCAATAAGTTTATCTAATGGAGATGAGCAATATGTAAAAATGTATCAAAACTTCCAAACTAGATATGGTAGTTAATACCTAAAAGAAAAACGTGTTTTAAAAGCCACCTTGATGATTTAATCATCTTGGTGGCTTTTTTTTAATGCTTCCATTTCCTTATTAATACTCTTTGTGAAAATTTGTGTTAGACCAGCTATAGATAATATAATTAACCCACCAACAATAAGTTGTGTGTATGTATTTGTATTTGGATTGGATAAATCTTGAATGTCAACAATAGATTTACCTACCCATATTGATATTATAGTTCTAGGTAACATCCCTATCAAACTACCTAAAAGAAACTCTTTGATAGGAGTTTTAGCCCAAGCTAATAGTAAGTTACTAAGAGCAAAAGGAAGTATGGGAGATAGCTTTGTAAAGGCTACAATTTTTAATGGAGATTTATGAACGGTCCTAATAATGACAGTAGCAATAGGGTATTTTTCAATTGATTTGCTAAATTTCCCTTGATCAATCCATTTTACAACAAAATAGCATAAATATGCTGCAATTATATAGGCAGGGACCATGCCTATAAGTGCATTCCAACCTAAAAAATAACCGGTGAACAATGCCATAAAAGTTGTAGGAGTTAATGCAAATGCCATTGTAAAACTGGAGCAAATAAAGAATACAATCCAATACTCTATTGGGAAGTTTTGAATAGTATTTTCATAAGCAAAGCCTATTGTAGCAATACTAGAACTGGTAATTATTGGTAAAATACTTAGTCCTCCTCCAACAGAAAAAGATGATAGATTTTGGCTAATAATATTTTTAAGGTCTTTAATTCTCATATCTTTCTCTGAATAAATGTCAATTTGTGTACTGCAAGGTAAAAAAAAACTATTTATAGTTGTGTATTTAAATTTAAGAATCTATATTTGCATCGCTTTTATCAGAAACGGTGTTTTTGATATATGTATTGCCTCCTTAGCTCAGCTGGTAGAGCAACTGATTTGTAATCAGTAGGTCGTAGGTTCGACTCCTATAGGAGGCTCTATTAAATCTTCCACAAAACGTGTGGTCGTATTATATAAATTATTAGCCTCCTTAGCTCAGCTGGTAGAGCAACTGATTTGTAATCAGTAGGTCGTAGGTTCGACTCCTATAGGAGGCTCAATATAGCTCAAACATTCGCAAGACGTGCGGATTGATTTGAAACGCCTCCTTAGCTCAGCTGGTAGAGCAACTGATTTGTAATCAGTAGGTCGTAGGTTCGACTCCTATAGGAGGCTCCATGTCTTGGAGTCAGGCAATTTGGAAACAAATTCGGCGCTGGGTTAAAGACGAAATATGTATTGCCTCCTTAGCTCAGCTGGTAGAGCAACTGATTTGTAATCAGTAGGTCGTAGGTTCGACTCCTATAGGAGGCTCATAGTAATGAAAACCCTTTTAAAGGCAATATTATATATTTCGTGTGATATAGCTTTTGAGTGGGTTTTTTTCATTATTAACGCTCTGAATAATGGAGTATTCGTTAATGTATTGAAAACTTACTTGATGTAAGTTGTTGATTATTTGATGTTTATGAAATAATTCAGTTATTTGCGGACTCGTTAATTAAAAATATAAAAAGATGTCTAGAATCTGCGATATTACAGGTAAAAGAACGAGAGTTGGTAATAATGTTTCTCACGCAAACAATAAGACCAAACGTAAGTTCTACCCTAACTTGCACACAAAGCGTTTCTACATTCCTGAAGAGGATCGTTGGGTAACGTTAAAAGTTTCTTCAAGCGCAATAAGAACTATCAACAAGAATGGCATTTCAGCTGTCTTGAAGAAAGCGCGTAAAGAAGGTAAAACTTTCTAATTAAACTTGGTTTAAATTCGGTACAAAGTACCACAAAGAATAAGTCATGGCTAAGAAAGGCAACAGAGTACAAGTGATTCTTGAATGTACAGAGCACAAAGCAACTGGCATGTCAGGTACTTCAAGATACATCACAACAAAAAACCGTAAGAACACTCCAGATCGTCTTGAAAGACGTAAGTTCAACCCGGTATTAAAGAAATACACAATTCACCGTGAAATTAAGTAATTATGGCTAAGAAAGTAGTAGCAACACTTAAGAAAGAAGGTGGCGTAAAATACGCTAAAGTGGTGAAAGCCGTGAGATCTCCTAAAACGGGTGCATACACGTTCAAAGAAGAGATTATCGTGGAAGATCAAGTTAAAGATTACTTAGCTAAGTAATTTTTCTTGTAGAAAGCTTTAAAATTTCTTTCGAAAAAGCCCCACAACAAGATTGTGGGGTTTTTTGTTATATATTCATATATGTATCTTTCACATTTAAAGAAATCATTTATATTGAATATATATCAAGCATATCATATTGGATTCTAACTTTTTGAGAGTTATTTTCGCAATAAGGTAGAGTAATACATCCTTATTAATTTTTGATTAAATCGTAGCAACAAAATGGGCTTCTTTAAGAAAATTTTTGGAAAAACAGAGATCACAGAAGAGGAAAAAGAAAACCTTGATAAAGGTCTTGAAAAATCACGTGGAACAATCTTCGATAAGATTAGTAAAGCGGTTGCCGGTAAATCTAAAGTTGATGACGAAGTATTAGATAATCTGGAAGAAATTCTAGTTACTTCTGATGTAGGAGTAGAAACTACATTAAAAATTATTGATAGAATTGAAGCTCGTGTTGCTAAAGATAAATATGTTAGTGCAGCAGAACTTAATAAAATTCTACATGAAGAAATAGCTAGCCTTTTAGATGAGAATAAAAGTGAGGATGTAGAGGGGTATACTATTCCTGAAGGAATAGAAGGTCCATATGTAATCCTTGTTGTAGGAGTTAATGGTGTTGGTAAAACAACTACTATTGGAAAACTTTCTGCTAAGTTTAAATCTAAAGGCTATAAGGTAGTACTTGGTGCTGCTGATACGTTTAGAGCCGCTGCTGTTGACCAATTAAAACTTTGGGGAGAAAGAACAGGAGTTGATGTTGTAGCGAAAGGAATGAATGTCGACCCTTCTTCTGTTGCATTTGAAGCAGTTAAAAAAGGAGTTGAAACAAATGCAGATGTTATTATTGTTGATACAGCAGGTCGTTTACATAATAAAGTTAACTTGATGAATGAACTTTCTAAAATAAAAAGATCAATGCAGAAAGTTGCACCTGGTGTGCCGCATGATGTGATTTTAGTATTAGATGGTTCAACAGGTCAAAATGCAGTAAATCAAGCAAGAGAGTTTACAAAAGCTACTGAAGTTACAGGTTTAGCAATAACAAAACTTGATGGTACTGCAAAAGGTGGTGTTGTGATAGGTATTTCAGATGAATTTAAAATACCAGTAAAATATATAGGAGTGGGAGAAGGTGTAGATCATCTTCAAGCTTTCCGAAAAATGGAATTTGTAGAGTCATTATTTGGTGGTAGAGACGCTACTAAATCATAAATAAATTCTAAAAATGAAAAAGAGCCATGTATTTAATAAGCTAATACATGGCTCTTTTGTGTATTCCTTAGACTTTTATTCTAAGAGAATTAATTATTCTATTAAACTAACAAATTGATTATGAAACCAAGCAAGATTACTATTATCGGTGGAGGTAATTTAGGACAAGCAATTGCTGAAGGATTAATTGTAAGTAATTACATTGAGGCAAAGAATTTAACTGTAACAAGAAGAAATATTTCTCTTCTAAAGAAATTGTCTGATAAAGGTGTAAATGTTTCTAATAATAATAAGGAAGCGGTTAAAAATGCCGATCTTATTATTCTTGCAATAAAACCTTTCCAGATAAAATCTATTATGGAAGAATTAAGGCCCGAATTATCATCAAGCCAAGTTGTAACATCTGTTGTGACGGGAGTAACTTTGGATGATATGAGTGGTGTATTAGGTAGTAATCAGCCTGTGTTTAGATCTATGCCTAATACTGCAATTGCTATTCGTGAATCTATGACTTGCATAGCAACTGTTAATGGAACGCAAATACAAAAAGATATGTTAGTAGATTTGTTTTCTCAATTAGGAGAAGCAATTATTATTGACGAAAGTTTAATGTCTGCCGCAACAGTATTAGGTGCTTGTGGTATTGCTTATGCAATGCGTTTTATCAGAGCAGCATCTCAAGGAGGAATCGAAATTGGTTTTGGAGCTCAAGTTTCTCAATTAATTGCTGCACAGACAGTAAAAGGAGCTGCATCTTTATTAATGGAGACAGGAAATCATCCTGAACATGAAATTGATAAAGTTACAACTCCAAAAGGATGTACTATAGCAGGTTTAAATGAAATGGAGCATCAGGGATTTAGTTCTTCTTTAATAAAGGGAGTGAAGACATCTTTTAAAGCAATAGATGTAATTGCTGATGATTTTGATAAAAAATAGAAAACCGATTTATAATTAATTAACCGAATATTTCAGTGAAAAAGATAGCCGTTTTTACATCAGGTGGAGATGCACCAGGAATGAATGCATGTGTGAGAGCAGTCGTTAGAACTGCTTTGTATCATAATATTGAGGTTGTAGGTATAAGAAGAGGTTACAGAGGTATGATTGATGGAGACTTTGTACCAATGACTTCTTACTCTGTAAGTAATATTATTGGTCAAGGAGGTACAATTCTTAAATCTGCTAGATGTGATGAGTTTAGAGATATTAAGTGGAGAAAAGTAGCTTACGATAATTGTGTGAAAGAAGGAATTGAAGGTCTTGTAGCTATTGGAGGTAATGGTACATTTACAGGAGCTGAGTTGTTAATGGAAAACTTTGGAATTCCTACTATTGGTTGCCCAGGTACTATTGATAATGACCTTTATGGAACAGATTATACAATAGGATTTGATACAGCTGTAAATACTGCACTAGATGCGATTGATAAAATTAGAGATACAGCAGCATCACATGATAGAGTATTTTTTGTTGAGGTGATGGGACGTGATGCAGGCTTTATAGCAATGCAATGCGGTATTGGTGGTGGAGCTGAAAAGATTCTAGTACCAGAAAACCCTGATTCAATTGATGATGTTATCGGAACATTAAAAAGTGGAGGAGAAAAAGAAAAACCTTCTCACATTGTTGTTGTAGCTGAAGGAGAAGAAATTGGGAATGCACATTTCATTGCTCAAAAAGCAAAAGAAGCTTTGCCAAACTTAGATATAAGAGTTTCTAATTTAGGTCATATTCAAAGAGGTGGTTCACCAAGTGCAATAGATAGAATTATTGCAAGTAGAATGGGAATTGCAGCTGTTGAAGGATTATTAAAAGGAAAGAATAATGTAATGTCTGGTATCATTGATGATAAAGTAGTTTATACTTCATTTAACGATGCAATTAATAAGAAGAAGGCATTAGATGTTGATTTAATTAAGATGGTGAAAATCTTAAATAGCTAATATTCAGTATTATTCTGAAAAGAAAATATGGAATAAACGTATAAAACAGTAGTTTTGCGTTTATTCCTTTTTTTATATCGTAATATTCACTCCAATGTGATTCTATAGTATTCAGAAACAAACGACTACTTAAAGTCAAAACATATAATATCTCAACTTTCAAACAAAGCTCAAAATAAATTTGAGTAAACATTTCGTAAACTAATGAAACAAAATATTCAATTAAGTTTAAAAGGTACAGATTTCAAAACTGAAATTCTATCTGGATTAACTGTAGCTATTGCCTTAGTTCCCGAAGCTATTGCTTTTTCATTCATTGCAGGTGTGTCTCCATTAATTGGATTATATGCGGCATTTGTAATGGGATTAGTTACAGCAGTTTTAGGTGGTAGACCAGGTATGATTTCAGGAGCTACAGGTGCAATTGCGGTTGTAGTAATGCCTTTAATTGCAACTCAAGGGGTTGATTATCTATTTCCTGCTATAATTCTTGGAGGTATCTTTCAGATTTTAGTTGGAGCAATGAAATTAGGTAAATTTATTCGTTTAGTTCCTCACCCTGTAATGTTGGGTTTTGTAAATGGATTAGCAATCGTAATTTTTAAAGCTCAATTTAGTCAGTTCCATACAAAAGCAGGTGAATGGATGTCTGGTTCTCCTTTATATATCATGTTAGGATTAGTTGTTTTAGCAATGCTAGTAATACAATACCTACCAAAATTAACTAAAGTAGTTCCATCGCCATTAATGGCAATTGCAGTAGTAAGTGGTATAGTAATCGGTTTTGGTATAGAAACACCAACTGTAGGTGATATGGCTTCTATTTCAGGTGGTTTGCCTTCTATTATTATTCCAAATGTTCCTTTTGATATGGAAACATTGATGATAATTTTACCATTCTCTTTAAAGGTTGCAGGTGTAGGTTTAATAGAAAGTCTTTTGACGTTAACATTAATAGATGAAATTACAGAAACTAGAGGTAGTGGTAATCGTGAAAGTGTTGCTCAAGGTTTAGGTAATATAATTTCAGGATTCACTGGTGGAATGGGTGGTTGTGCCATGATTGGTCAATCAATGATTAATATTCAATCAGGAGCTCGTCAAAGATGGTCAGGTATTATAGCTGCAGTAGCATTATTATCTTTTGTAATTGTTTTATCATCTGTGATAGAACAAATTCCAATTGCTGCATTAGTAGGTGTAATGTTTATGGTAGCAATAGGTACATTCGAGTGGTCTAGTCTTAGAGTATTAAATAAGGTTCCAAAGTTTGATGTTATTGTGCTGTTAACTGTATCTATTGTAACTGTAATAGAAGATCTTGCGGTAGCAGTAGTTATTGGTATTATTATGTCAGCCTTATCATTTGCTTGGGATAACGCAGTTCGTATTCGTGCTAGAAAGAAAACAGATGAATTTGGACGTAAACATTATGAAATTTATGGTCCGTTATTCTTTGGTTCAGCTACTAATTTCTTTGAGAAGTTTGATTTTAAAAATGATCCAGAAAAGGTGATTATTGATTTTTCAGAAAGTAGAGTAGCTGATTTGTCAGGAATAGAAGCAATCAATAAAATTTCTGATAAATATGAAGAATATAGTAAAGAAGTTACCTTTATTCATTTAAGTCAAGATTGTGTAGATCTTTTAGCAAAAGCAAAATCTCATGTAGAGATAGATCATGATCATGATCCTCATTATGCTGTTGTTTATGATGCTTAATCATATTATTATACATAAAATAAAAATGGGTTATTTACACAATGTAAATAACCCATTTTTATTTTATGCTAGACTTTTAAATACTTCTTTTGTATCATCCCAAAACTCATCTAGTTTTAATATTCTTGGCTGTAAAAATTGATAGATATCTGCCCAATTATCTTTTCTGAACATATTTAAACCATGTTTTTCAATATATATTTTAGATACTACTTGGCCTATTTCATTTCTAGAATTTAATTCCCATTCCCATTTTTCATTTAAAATTGACTGCATATAGTCTTTCATATCAACAAATTGTTGGAAATAGATTTCTTGGATTTCTACATCTTTATGAGTTAGATATATACCTATAGATGCTTTTTTGCTATCTACATCCATTTTAAAATAAATATTTTTAACTCCAGTTTTATAGTTAGTCCAATTTACTTTGGCTCCACCTTGTGATCTATGAGGTGCCATCATTTTTCCAAATTTAGTCCAAAATTCTGATCTAATCTTAGACGCTTCTTCCTTAGAAAACATGTAATATTAATTTTTGTATTAAATAACTGAACTATGATTTTGTTAAAATCAAATTAGTGAAATACTGCTTATGGTCAGTAAATTGATGAGTTAATTTTAAAGAAGTATTTTTAATTATTTGTCGAACAATGTTTAAATCGTATTTACGACTTACTTCTGTATGTATTAATTCATCCTCTTTAAATTCATAAGATTGTTCTAATGCCTCAATAAATACGGTCTGATTTTTTTTGCTTTTGATATAACTTTTAGCAATGCCAGTATCTTCTGAATAAGAAGCATAATGTTCAAATTGGTCAATAATAAAATTTGCGTTTAACTCCCTATTCATTCTTTCTAGAAGGTTTAAGTTAAAAGCTGCAGTAATACCTTTATTATCATTATAGGCAGGGAGAACAATTTCTTTTGCTTTAATAAGATCTAAACCAATAAAAAGACTATCTCCAATATTCATTACTTTATCAAGATGCTCTATAAAATTACTAGCTTGGCTATCAGACATATTTCCTAAGTTTGAGCCAAGAAATAAAATCAATTTTTTATTTGAGCTTTTCAGGGAGCTAATCATTTGAAAATAATCTCCACAAATCCCATTTACTTTTAAGCTAGGTAGCCATTCTTTCATTTTCGAAGTTATATCTCTAATTGCTTGCTCACTAATATCAATTGGACAGTAACTAATACTATTGAAATCAAAATGTTTAAGGAGTTCTTTTGTTTTGATTCCATCACCTGCGCCTAATTCAATAATATCTAAATTTTGAGACGGGAGTGATTCAGCAATTTCATTTCCATGAAAACTTAAAATTTCCATTTCACAATTTGTGAGATAATATTCTTTTAAATTCATGATTTCTCTAAAGAGTAATTCGCCTTTAGTATCATAAAAATACATTGATGACAAGTATTTATTTTTAGATGATAGTCCTTCATCAACATGTTTTGCAAAAAGAGTTTTTTCAATTATCATTATCCGGTATTTTTTGAGTTAATTATTTAGCTAATCTAATTCCTGAATATTGCCACCTATAATTAGGATGAAAGAAGTTTCTGTAAGTATTTCTACTATGATTAGGGGAGGTTGCTACGCTTCCTCCTCTTAGGACCATTGTATTAATCATAAACTTACCATTATACTCACCTAAAGCACCTTCAGCTGTTTTGAAACCTGGGTAGGGTAAATACGCGCTATTTGTCCATTCCCATCGTTTTCCCCAATTAAAATATTCAGAGGCAACTTCCCATTCAAATTCAGTGGGTAGTCGCATCCCTTTCCAACGTGCAAAAGCTTCAGCTTCATAAAAGTTGATATGTCCTAGAATACTATTTGGATTTATAATTTGAACTCCTCCAAGTGTAAATTGACACCAATTATTATCTATAAGTTCCCAATATAAAGGGTGTGTGATGTTGTTTTCTTTTACCCAAGTCCACCCTTCATCTAACCAAAGTTCAAAACGATTGTATCCACCATCTTTTATGAAAGCTATATATTCTTTATTTGAAACATAATTTTGTGAAATTTGAAATTGTTGCAAATAGACCTTGTGTACTCCGTGTTCGTTGTCATAAGAAAATCCTTCACCTTTAAAACCAACTTCATAAATACCTTCATTAATGTTTATCCAATTATCTTTTTCCTTATTAATTATGTCTTCAAGCAAACTCCCATTTGGTTTGTACTGAGTTTTAAATGGATGACTAAAGAACAATAACTTTAAATCAGTAATCA
>NZ_CP076128.1:2757500-2865000 GCF_018736065.1 Flammeovirga kamogawensis | reverse complement strand
AGGTTAAGAGGGGGAGTTAGTTTTAGGACGAAGCTCTGAATTGAAGCCCCAGTAAACGGCGGCCGTAACTATAACGGTCCTAAGGTAGCGAAATTCCTTGTCGGGTAAGTTCCGACCTGCACGAATGGTGCAACGATCTGGACGCTGTCTCGGCCATGAGCTCGGTGAAATTGAAGTAGCGGTGAAGATGCCGCTTACCCGCAACGGGACGAAAAGACCCCATGAACCTTTACTGCAACTTAACGTTGGCCGTTGGCCAGGAATGTGTAGGATAGGCGGGAGACTATGAAGGAGTGTCGCCAGGCATTTTGGAGTCATTGTTGAAATACCGCCCTTTCCTGTTTGACGGTCTAACGAGTGTATGCTCGGACATTGTTTGGTGGGTAGTTTGACTGGGGTGGTCGCCTCCAAAAGAGTAACGGAGGCTTTCCAAGGTTCCCTCACGACGGTCGGCAATCGTCGGAAGAGCGCAATGGCATAAGGGAGCCTGACTGCGAGAGAGACATTTCGAACAGGCACGAAAGTGGGACATAGTGATCCGGTGGTACCGCATGGAAGGGCCATCGCTCAAAGGATAAAAGGTACTCTGGGGATAACAGGCTGATCTCCCCCAAGAGCTCATATCGACGGGGAGGTTTGGCACCTCGATGTCGGCTCGTCACGTCCTGGGGCTGGAGAAGGTCCCAAGGGTTGGGCTGTTCGCCCATTAAAGTGGCACGCGAGCTGGGTTCAGAACGTCGTGAGACAGTTCGGTCTCTATCTGTTGCGGGCGTAGGAAATTTGAGAGGCTCTGACTTTAGTACGAGAGGACCGAGTTGGACACACCTCTGGCGTACCGGTTGTTCCGCCAGGAGCATCGCCGGGTACCTATGTGTGGAGCGGATAAGCGCTGAAAGCATCTAAGCGCGAAACCCACCTCGAGATGAGATTTCCATATAAGGGTTGTTATAGATGATGACGTTGATAGGCTTCAAGTGTACGTGTAGAGATACATTCAGCTGAGAAGTACTAATCGCCCAATAGCTTTTCTTTTACGGTTAGCACTCTAGTAATAGAGTGCTAGCAAAGTTTTTCCTTTTCACTGTCAAATAACTGATTTATATTAGTTATTTTGCATTAGTGATTAGATTCGATAATCAAAGACATTAAGATATTGATGGTGTCAATGACGTGGGTGTTCACCTCTTTCCATTCCGAACAGAGCAGTTAAGCCCCACAGTGCTGATGGTACTGGGTTAACCCCCGGGAGAGTAGGTCGACGCCACATTCATTATATATAGAAGGTTAGTTAACACATGATGTTGACTAACCTTTTTTTGTGGCTATACTTTTTATGGAATAGTAGTAGTCAGAAGAATTTTATAACAAACTAAAAAGCCATAGGATAATTAATATCTTATGGCTTTTTAGTTAAGAAGGATTAGAGAAAATATTAATAATAATAACTCCAATAATAATAAAACCAATTCCAATTAATACTGGAAATGGTAAGTCTTGTTGATGAAATAAGTAACCTATTATTGAAATAGCAACTATTCCTATTCCTGACCATATTGCATATGCTATTCCCATAGGAATACTTTTTAAAGCTAATGATAAAAGGAAAAAAGAAATTATGTAACCTACAACAGTAATAATAGAAGGGGTTAATTTGGTAAAACCATCAGTATTTTTTAACGCTGTAGTAGCAATGATTTCTGATGTAATAGCTAATAGTAAATAAACCCAATACATTATTATATTAAAATAGCCAAACATACACATGTTTGGCTCAAAATTAATTATTTGTTTTTATTAGCAAGCTGACCACATGCAGCATCAATATCTTTTCCTCTACTTCTTCTTACATGTACGTTAACACCTTTTTTCGATAGGTAATCAGCGAATTTCTGAATTTTATCAACTTTGGCGTTAAGAAAATCTGCTTCAGAAATAGGGTTATATTCTATGATATTTACTTTAGAAGGTAAATGTCTAGTGAATTGGTATAACTCCTCAGCATCTTTTAGTGAGTCATTAAAGTTATTAAATACGATGTATTCGTAAGTAACAGGATTTTTTGTTTTACTAAAATAGTATTTAAGTGCTTCTCGCAATACTTCCAAAGTATTTTGCTCATTGATAGGCATAATTTGATTACGCTTTTCATCATTAGCAGCATGTAGAGATAAGGCAAGGTTAAATTTCACTTCATCATCACCTAATTTTCTAATCATCTTAGCAATCCCAGCAGTAGAAACAGTTATACGTTTAGCTGACATTCCTAAACCATTTGGAGAAGTTATTTTCTCAACAGATTCCATCATATTCTTATAATTGAGTAGAGGTTCCCCCATACCCATATATACAATATTTGTAAGCCCTGTATCAAAAGCTTCCATCGCTTGTTCATTAATAGCTACGACTTGATCATAAATTTCAGCTGCATCTAAATTACGCTTTCTATCCATGTATCCAGTTGCACAAAATGAGCATGTTAAAGAACATCCTACTTGAGAAGATATACAAGCAGTCATTCTAGGTTCAGCTGGAATTAGAACACCTTCAACAAGGTGTTTATCATGTAATTGGAAAGCAGATTTTATAGTACCATCATTACTCTTCTGTGCTTTAAAAGTAGTTACAGGGAGTATTTCAAAATTTTCTTGCAATAATTCTCTTGTCTTTTTTGAAAGGTTAGTCATTTCATCAAAAGACTTTGCAGAGCTTTTCCACAGCCAATCTTGAATTTGCTTTGCTCTAAACCCTTTCTCTCCATTATCAGTAAGGAAGTCCTTAATTTGATCTGGAGTCATTTTTCTTATATCTTTTTTCTTTGATTTTATCATTGAAGTATGGTATCTATATCATCTTTCTTTAAAGATTCAGACAAATATAACTTTTTGATTTAGAGATAAAAAAGCCCGAACCTCATCGCGAAGTTCGGGCTTTTCATTGGAATATTAAAAAACTGTTAAGCTTTAGAAAGGAATATTATTCCATTGCTTCTAATTTTTTGTTTACAGCTTCTAATTTATCGTTCTCTTTCGTCATATAATAAATACGAGAAAGAAGAACTAAATATTTACTTTCGTCTGGAGCAAGTTCAGAAACTTTTTCAGCATAAGGAGCAGACATTTTAGCATACTCAAGCATTTTAGCTTCTAAAGCTTTTGCCTTAGCAGGATCTGCATAGTTCATACCTTTCATTGGTAGATCTTGCATTTCTTTGTTATAAGCAGCTGCACGGTTATAATATAATGCGCCTAAGTTAAATAAACCATTCTTGCTTTCTGGATTAATTTCAATTACTTTTTTGTATTGAGCAGCAGCGTTATTGAACAATTCATCTGCTTTAGCGTCATCACCATTACTACGAGATTTCTCTGAAGCTTGATCATAAAGAACAGCTAAATTAAAGTTCATTCCTTCGTCTGATGGATCTTTATCAATTGCTGATTGAACTGAAGCAATTGCCTCATCTAATTTATCTAACTTCACATAGTAAGAAACCATTTGTGAAGTTAATGTAGGATTACCAGGATTGTTTTCTGCACCTTTAATTGCAATTTGTAAACATTCCTCATAGACTGCGTCAGTTTTTGCATCTAATTCTGCAACTTCTTTAGTAGCAGCATCTAATGTTGCTTGAGCAGCAGTAAGTTCAGCATTAGCTTCATCTACTTCTGCTTTAGCTTGAGCAGCTTTTTGACGAGCAGAACCATATTTACGTCCACCACCTTTAGTGTAATAGTCATAACGCTCTTGAGATTGCTCTTTTGTTTTAGTAGATTTCTCTATAGTACCTTCAGCATCTCTAATTTCATATTTTAAATCATCTAAACGTTCTTCAGCAGGAGCAGCATCTTCTGCAGCATAACGTAATAATGAATAATATTGTTGAGGATCATGGTAGTTCATTTCGAACAACTTGTTGATAAACATCATAGTTGTTTCACGAACAGCAGCAGCATCTTCATCTGCAGCTTCTTCTTCAGCTAATGCAGAAGCATAGAAACCATATTTACCAGTTGTCGTATCATTTTTTACTAATAAAGCTAATTTGAAATTATCCATAGCTTTAGTATATTCTTGATCATTGAATGCTTCAGCACCAATGTTAAAGAAATGACCCCAAAGATCGTCAACTTTAGAAGGTTTAATAGCACCAGTCGCTAAGTCAGCTCCTTGATTATCCCAAACCGCTTTATAACTAGCAGTTTCTTTTCCTCCGTTTTCTTTTCTTTGTTTGATTTCATTGTAAGCAGCCATTGCTTTTTCGATATCCGTAGGGATTTCTTCTGCTGGAGTTTCAGCAGTTCTTGCAATAGTACTGTAAACGTCTCCTTGAGTTTCTAAAGTTTTCTCTTTAACTACAACTGGCTTACCCTTAGATTCCAATTTGTATTTTTCATAACCAACTGCGTTTTCAATTTCAGATTGAGCCTCAGTAAGTTCTCCTTTTGATAGGTAAGCTGCAGCTTTTGTCGCAGAACCTTTTTCTTGAGCAAATGCTGTTGATGATACAGCCGCAGATAAGGCTAAAACTGTAATGATTTTCGTAAATTTCATAGAAATATTATATGTTATATAGCTTAGAATACAATTATTTATTTCTTAACATGCAAACATAATATTTAAAGCTTAAACTTTTGATGATGTTTGACATAAATTTTCACTTACATACTCTCTAACGTGTCATCGATACGTTTTAGTTCTTTCGATTTATTTAATAAAACTAAAGTAGAGCGTAAAGTATTAATTACTTCTAGATTTTCAGCATCTAAAGTCTCGGCCTTTCTTAAATTCAATTCACATTGTTCTAAATAGAATTTTACCGTTTTTTTGATATCACTTTTATGAACATCTTTATATTTTTCTTTCTTTTTTAATTGTGTCCAATTAACAAGTAGTTTTTGTTGTTGAATTGCCTTTCTAAATTGTATTTGTCCCAAATTAAAATAAGCATCAAAACTATATTCATTTGCAATAATTGCTCTTGTATAACAATAAATAGCTTTACTGTCATTACCAAGCTGTTCGTAAACCATTCCGGTTGCAATTAATGTTTTGTTGTCAAATGGATTTTTATCTAAATATGGTTCTAATATACGTAAGGCTCTTTCATACCATTTTTCTCGAACACAAATACCTACTCCACGATATATTAAAGAAAATTGAGATGGGTATTTATTAAGGCCATTTTCTACTTCTTTTAAAGCTAAATCAGGTTGTTGAAGTTGTTCGTAATAAAAGGCTCTACTTTCATATACTTCAGTACTATCGTATTTTAACTCAAGTAATCTATCTGAATAAGTTAATGCTTTAATATAGTTACCATCAAATTCATTACTTATCATTCCATATCTACAGCTAACTATATCATCATTATTAATAGAAAAGGCTTGTGTAAAGAAAAAAGAAGATGATGTAAAGTTTTCATCAAGGAATTCATTTACTCCCCGTGTCAATAAATTTTCATAAAATCTATCTAATTCTGCAGATGTATATTGATGGAAAATTTCTTCTTTATCCGTTGTTTTTAAAATTTGCTCATACCAATAAAAAGTTGAAGAAACATACTGTTCACAAAGTTCATGATTGTTATTATCTGAACACGATTCATTAAGTGATAAAATCGAGTATGTTTTACCAAGTAAGGCAATGACTTCCATTTCTCCTTCTCTTGTCAGATTTTTGTTAAGGAGAACTTCAAGATATTTTAATGCTTCTTTAGGTTTATTTTCGTTTATGGCTAAACGAGCATATTTTAGATTCGTTTCTTGGAGTTTTCTCAATTGAGCAAAACTTGAAAATGTAATGCTAAAGAAAAATAAAAGAATGATATAAATGAATGGATAACAGCGCATATAGGATTTATATATTATGCGAAGATACTTATTTTATCTGATAGTCTATTTTCAAAAGTATAAAAAAAGGTACCTACATTGCTGCAAGTACCTTTTAGTAAATTATCTAAAACCTATTCTTCGGTTGTTGTATCCTCAGAATCTGGTGTTTCATTACCTGGGTTTTCTGATGTTCCTTCAGAGTTTTCACCTTCAGTGTTTAAATCTACATCTTCGATTTCCTCGTCCTCAATTTTAGGAACGATCTCTACAGAAGAAATTTCATCTTTATCATTTAGGCGAATTGCTTTCACTCCTTGAGTAGCTCTACCCATTGTACGGAAGTTACTTACTGCAGTTCTGATAGTAATACCATCTTTAGTGATAACAATTAAGTCATCTGTTTCTTCAACAGAGAATAAAGCAGATAGTTTACCTGTTTTATCAGTTACTTGCATTGCTTTAACACCTTTACCACCACGGTTAGTTCTTAAAGGATATTCTTCTAATAGAGTACGCTTACCGAATCCATTTTCAGAAATGACCATTAATGATTTGCTTTCAAGTTCGTCTTGTGCAATACAAGCCATACCGACAACAGCATCTTCATCACCTTTTAAAACAATACCTTTTACACCTGTAGCACCTCTACCCATAGAACGAACTTTTTCTTCGTTAAAACGAGTAGCCATACCCATGCGAGTAGCAATAACAACGTCATTTTGACCGTCAGTCAACATAACATTGAATAATTTATCTCCTTCGTTGATGTTGATAGCGTTGATACCGTCTCTTCTAGGTCTTGAATAAGCTTCAAGAACAGTTTTCTTAACAATACCTTTTTCCGTTAACATCATTAGGTAGTGATTGTTGATATAATCTTGATCACTTAGGTTTTTAGTACAAATTACTGCTTGTACTTTTTCACCTTCTCTAATATTTAATAAATTCTGAAGAGGACGTCCTTTAGCTGTTTTACTACCTTCTGGAAGGCGGAAAACTTTTTGCCAATATACTCTTCCTAAGTTAGTAAATAATAATAGGTAATTATGATTACTTGCAACAAATAAATGTTCAGTAAAATCATCACTTTTGGTAGAAGCACCTCTAGAACCTACACCACCACGACCTTGTGATTTGTATTCTTTTAGAGGAGTTCTTTTGATGTACCCTTCATGAGAAATAGTAATTACCATTTCTTCATCAGCAATCAAATCTTCGATGTCAAGATCATCAGCGTTATAAACGATTTTTGATCTTCTTTCATCACCATATTTATCTTTTAGCTCAACAAGGTCAGTACGGATAATATCCATTTGACGTTCTCTTCTTGCTAAAATATCTCTTAAGTCATCTACAAGAGCTGAAACTTCTGCATGTTCTTGATTGATTTTATCTCTTTCAAGACCAGTCAAACGTTGCAATCTCATCTCAAGAATTGCTTTTGCTTGAATATCACTAAATTCAAATCTAGAGATTAATTCAGCTTTTGCAGTTTCTGCATCTTTAGAACCTCTTATCAAGGCAATAACTTCATCTAAATTATCTAGAGCTTTTAAGTAGCCTTCTAAAATATGAAGACGACGTTCAGCTTCAGCTAATTCAAATTGAGTTCTTCTGATAATAACATCATGACGGTGATCAACATAGTGTTTGATCATATCATGAAGGTTAAGTGTTCTTGGTCTACCTTTTACAAGTGCAATATTGTTCACACTGAATGAACTTTGTAAAGCAGTTTGTTTGAAAAGGTGATTCAAGACAACATCAGAAATTGCATCTTTCTTTAATTCATAGACAATACGAATACCTCTCTTATCAGATTCGTCACGAATTGCAGAAATACCTTCAATCTTCTTATCATTAACCAACTCGGCAGTTTTCTCGATCATATTTGCCTTATTGACCATGTAAGGGATTTCAGAAACTACAATTTGCTCACGTCCGTTGGGAAGAGGTTCAAATTCTGTGACAGCACGCATTACTACACGTCCTCGTCCTGTTTCTAATGCCTTTTTTACACCATCATAACCATAAATAATAGCACCAGTTGGGAAATCTGGACCTTTAACTATCTCTGTTAATTCATCCATAGTAATATCTGGATTATCAACATAAGAGATAATTGCATCACAAACCTCCGTCATATTATGAGGTGCCATATTTGTTGCCATACCAACAGCAATACCTGACGCTCCATTTAATAGAAGGTTAGGAATTCTTGCAGGCATAACTGAAGGCTCTTTTAAAGAGTCATCGAAGTTAGGTTCGAAGTCTACTGTATCTTTCTTAATATCAGCAAGCATCTCACCAGCAATTTCTTTCATACGGGCTTCCGTATAACGCATTGCTGCAGGAGAGTCACCATCAATAGAACCGAAGTTTCCTTGTCCATCAACCAATGTGTAGCGTAAAGACCATGGTTGAGCCATACGTACCATTGTTTCATAAACTGAAGAATCACCGTGTGGGTGATACTTACCTAAAACTTCACCAACGATTCTTGCTGATTTTTTATAAGAACGGTTATAACTAAGTCCAAGCTCAGCCATTCCGTATAATACACGCCTGTGAACAGGCTTTAGACCGTCTCTTACATCAGGAAGAGCACGAGAAACAATAACCGACATTGAGTAATCAATGTAGGCACTTTTCATTTCGTCCTCTATGTTGATAGAGATGATATTTTCGTCCGCCATGTATATTTATAGAATATGTTTTCACTACAAGAGAAAAGTAGAAATTTCCACTTTTCACAGAAATGCAAGATACAAAAAACTACTGTTTTTTATAGTAAAAAATGCATCTAATTTTCATCGTTTAAAGCGAATTGCACCACATTTTCCTAAGTCTGATCGAATACTTAGTGAACGCTTCTTTTTTCCAGCCTTAATTTGTACTGCCATGGTGTTTGGAGGATCTTTTCCGAGGTTGTGAGCATATAAAATTAGTTTGTTTTCTTTACCTGTTTCGTATCTAATTTTTAGCTTCTTTTTTCTAGCAGTTAGCTCGTATTCTTCTATAATTGGTTCACCATTCCAAAATATAGAAACAACATCACCGTCTACTGTTTTATCATCCCAAATATTTAGTGTTATATCATAAGAAGTTATATAAATAGAAGACTGTGTTTCTGTTGGTCTTTCTTCATATACATATGCTTTTTTCTCAGGAAGTGAAGGGGTTACTTTGGGTTCAACTTTAATTTCCTCTTTAACAATAATTTCTTCTTCAACTACTTCAGTAACTTTTTCTTCTGGAATATCACCCTTTGGTATATGTATTAGGTTCAAATCATCTAAGTAAATGTAACATTGTGGATCTATGTCATAGTTAATATACTTAAAATCAAGATGTTTGTCGTCTCTGAAATTGCCTATTGTAAGAAATCTAGAGTTTTCAGTAGCAGTAAATGTAAATGAAATAGGTGTCCATTTGGTAGTATATAATATATCCTCAATTTGATATTGAGGTGTAACGTTTAGTGGCTCGTAAATATATTGTCTTACTTTATTTTCTGAAAAATAAACACCAAAACCGTTAGAAGCGATACCACCATAAGCGACGTTATTACCATTAGTTATATAGACTGTGAATTGGTAATTTTCTCCTTTCTTGAGTGGTGTGGTTAATTCTACAGAGGCATATTCTCTGTAGTTTACCACTCTTTGCATATATGTGATTAAACCTAGTACAGATTTTCCTGTTCTAGGTTTAAAATTATCTTTAATACCTTTAAGAGGTTGTTTTTCATTAATAAACATATGATCAGGTGTACCATATAAAGATTTTGGTTGCACTTGATTCGTATTGTACCAATCAGATATATTATCTAAATAAGCGTGTCCTCTAGTTTCTTCTATATAATTTTCAAAACTACTATTAGGTATTAAGTTTTGAGAATGGCCACTAAAGGTAAAGGCTAATAAAAAAATGTACAGAAAAATAAATCTGTAATATGATATTGTCATGTCTTTGCTTGTATGTTATACATTACAAAGATAAGAGATTTATTTATGCTCTAACTATGTCGTATTGCCCTTGTTGGATAATAGATAGTTTTCTAGAAATATCAGCTCCTTTAATATGTACTGTTAATACATAATTACCGGAAGAAATAAACGATAAATCAATTTTAGTATTCACAGGAGCGTCAATTATTGACTTTCCTGTCATTAAATCAGTAATAGATATACCTTTAATTACTTCTTGTAATTCTTGATATGTTTTTAAGTTATGTTGTGGTATTGGAGATTCAATACAAACTGTAGTTTTGTTCTCTTCACTTAGTTCGATATTTGTTCCAAATAAAGCACTAGTGATAAGAAGGGAGCAAAGGCGGTCAGTCGTTATTTTCATGGCAGTAAATTATCAATAGTTTTAAGGTTATATTTAATATATATTAATACGGGCAACTAATCTATTGGGATACATAAAGTTATATAAAAGGTTCATACTATGCCTTTTATTCATGAAATAGTGATGTTTTTTGTATTTATAGTCTCAATATTAAAATTTATGCACATAAAAAAAGGAGAACATTGCTGCTCTCCTTTCTATTTTAAATTGAGAAGGTTTTTATTCTTCTTCAGATTTTTTTTTCACATTATTCTTCTTGATTGAAACAGATAACTCTTCACCTTCTCCAGAGTAGTCGGCAAGTATAGTATCTCCTTCTTCGATTTCTCCACCAAGAATCTCTTCTGCCATTGGGTCTTCCAAGTATTTCTGAATAGCTCTATTTAAAGGTCTAGCTCCATATTGAGGATCATAACCTTTATCCGATAAGAAATCTTTAGCCTTTTCAGTTACTTCAATTTGATACCCCATTGCAATTACTCTTTCGAATAATTTAGAAAGAGATATATCAATAATTTTATGGATATGGTCTCTTTCAAGAGAGTTGAAAATAATTACATCATCAAGACGATTTAAGAATTCTGGAGCAAATGCTTTTTTCAAGGCTTTTTGAATTGTTCCTTGCATTGCGGCATCTTGATTTTCAGCAGCAGTTTGTGTACTGAATCCAATACCAGTTCCAAAATCTTTTAAGTCTCTAACTCCAATATTTGAAGTCATGATGATTACAGTATTTCTAAAATCAACACGTCTACCTAGTCCATCAGTCAAAATACCATCATCAAGAACTTGAAGAAGGATATTGAAAACATCAGGGTGTGCTTTTTCAATTTCATCTAATAAAACAACACTGTAAGGTTTACGTCTGATTTTTTCAGTTAATTGTCCACCTTCTTCGTAGCCAACGTAGCCCGGAGGTGCTCCAACCAAACGAGATACAGAGAATTTCTCCATATACTCAGACATATCAATACGTACTAATGCATCTTCTTTATCAAATAAATGAGAAGCAAGCACTTTAGTTAATTCTGTTTTACCTACACCTGTTGGTCCAAGGAAAATAAATGAACCAATTGGTTTCTTAGGATCTTTTAAACCAACACGAGTACGACGAATAGCTTTTGAAAGTTTTTCAATTGCAGCATCTTGACCAATTACTTTGCCTTGTAAATCTTCGTTCATTTTCAGAAGTTTTTTACCTTCTGATTGAGCTACTCTGTTTACAGGTATACCTGTCATCATGGCAACTACTGCTGCAACATCATCTTCAGTTACAGGGTAGATTGTTTCATTGGTCTCTTTTTCCCAAATCTCTTTGGCTTTGTCAAGATCCTCCAAAAGTTTCTTTTCTGTATCACGAAGCTTAGCTGCTTCTTCGTATTTTTGTCTTTTTACAACTTTATTCTTTTCTTCCTTAATATCTTCGATTTGAGCTTCGAGTTTTACGATATTTTCTGGAACATGAATATTATTTATGTGCACACGTGCACCAACTTCATCAAGAACATCAATTGCTTTGTCAGGAAGAAAACGATCACTGATATAACGATCAGAGAATTTCACACATGCAGCTAATGCTTCTTCAGAATAGTCTACATGATGGTGTTGTTCATACTTCCCTTTGATATTGTTTAAGATTTCTATTGTTTCTTCAGGTGTAGTAGGATCTACCATAACCATTTGGAAACGACGTGCTAAAGCTGGTTTAAACATATTAGAAGCATCTAATGATCCTGAAGCTCCACCCGCACCAACAATGGTGTGAATTTCATCTATAAATAGAATTACTTCAGGAGCTTTTTCAAGCTCATTCATTACTGCTTTCATTCTTTCCTCAAATTGCCCACGGTATTTTGTACCTGCAACTAAAGATGCTAGATCTAAAGTAACAACACGTTTACCAAAAAGTACTCTAGATACTTTTTTCTGAACAATTCGTAGTGCTAATCCTTCTGCAATTGCAGTTTTACCAACTCCAGGTTCACCGATAAGAATTGGGTTGTTCTTTTTTCTTCTAGATAGAACTTGAGCAACTCTTTCGATCTCTTTGTCTCTTCCAACAATTGGGTCTAATTTACCTTCTTCAGCATAGCTAGTAAGGTCACGTCCAAAATTGTCTAGGACAGGAGTTTTAGATTTTTCAGTGCTTTTTGATGATTCAGGGCGAGAGCTCCATGAGCCGCTCCCTTTTGCTTGTGGGTCGTCATCATCAGTACTTGACGACGCTGTTGGGTTTTCTCCTTGGAATTCAATCATTTCTTTGACTACATCATAGTTTACATCGTAACGCTGTAAAATTTGAGTCGCTAAATTATCTTCGTCTCTAAGTATAGACAGTAATAAATGTTCTGTACCTATTAGACTAGATTTAAATATTTTAGCCTCTAAATATGTTATTTTAAGCGTTTTTTCTGATTGTCTCGTTAGTGGGATGTTTGCAAGATTCTTTACATTAAAATTTGCTGTGCTTTTTGTAGACTGTTCAATTGCATCCTTAAGATCATTTAAGTTTACACTCAGCTTTTTTAATAAAGTAATTGCATATCCCTCACCTTCACGTATCATACCGAGCAGTAAATGTTCTGTTCCGATATAATCATGGCCAAGGCGTAAAGCTTCTTCCCTGCTTAAGGAAATTACTTCTTTGACTCTGTTAGAAAATTTTGCCTCCATGGTTAGGGAATTAATTTGATTTGATAATTTCTAATACTTCTTGAAATAAGATACAGAATAAATATTCTTTAAAGAAATAACGGGTAGTTAAATACTTTTATGTGTTGAATTTAGTTATCTGTTCTGTTACTTAAAATAAAGCATATAAATTGTATTAAACAACTCTTAATGAATGAATAATTCACTATTTTGTGATTTTAAAATAGAAATTGTGTTAGGTCCTTCACAAAAAAGTAAGTCAAGGATACTTAAATTTCCATCAAATGAGTTGCCGAATACTTGAATATACGAAACTTCATTAACAATTGTTGAAGAATTTTTTAAACTTATTTTATTTCTTAAGTCAAGTAGTTCATTATCAGTGTTTTTATTGTATGATGTAGTCGGTTCTAATGTTGTTTTTAACCCAATTAGTTTAATAATACACTTTAATAAAGCGTAGTTTAATTCAAATAAAGTATCATATCCTTTACAAAGAACATCTTTTATTTGATTTTCATAGTACTCAAAATAAGGAGACCTACCATAAGCTGAATGTATACTTCGCCAATGTTTAATGGCCCAATGGGTAGTATTGTCAATTTTAACTTTTCTAAGAGGCTTACCTTTATTTGCTCCTAGAATTGGAACACTTAATCTATCTATTTTTTGAGCAGTCTTTATATAACATCTATTACGATAACTTTGCTTTTGAAAATTTTCAAACTTCTCAATATAAAGTTTATCACAGTGAGCAATTACAGTGAAATATTCAATATTCGGAAAGAAATGTAAGTCAATTAGAGCAGTCATTTACTTATTTTTTAGAATGAATTTGATTGATTTACTTATTGAATCTAAATTTTAGATAATGAACTTTATGTCCAAGTTCTGTAAAATGTTTTTCGTAACGAGTTACAATCCCATGGTGTTCTTTTAATAATTTTGATTCATATAAATCGAATGTAATCGCTTCTAATTGTACTTTTTGTTCTACAAGTGTTTCAACAGAATATTCGAATAACTCTTTACTATCTGTTTTAAAACGTACAAGACCATTCTCTTTTAATAAATTCTTATAGATATTTAAAAACCTAGGATGTGTCATTCTACGTTTTGCATCACGGTCTTTTGGTCTTGGATCTGGGTGAATAATCCAAATTTCATCCACTTCGCCTTTTTCAAAATATTTTTCCAGGTTTTGGATGTGAGTTCTTAGAAAAGCAGCATTTGTAAGTCCTTTTTCATCAACTACATTGCCACCTTTCCAAATCCTATCTCCTTTAATATCAATTCCAATAAAATTCTTATCAGGATATACTTGAGCAAGTCCTGTAGTATATTCACCACGTCCGCAAGCAAGTTCTAAAACTAAAGGGTTCTCGTTTTTAAATACTTCTTTTCTCCAATTACCTTTTATAGTTTCATATAATGGTTTTCCTTCTTCAATAACGTATGCTCTGTTATTATTCTCTTCGAATTTTATTAATTTCCTTCTACCCATTTCTTTTAAAATTTTATAATTCAGAATGCAAACATACAAAATCAATGTTTTGCTTGGGTACTTCAGAATAATACACTTATGTTTATATTGGGAAATATTCAGTTTTTTGTTGTAATTTCAATGTTTATTAATGATTAGTAGTAGAACTTTTCATTTTTAATGTGAAGGGTATAAACCTAATATTCCTCATAAATAAGATTCTTAAATTATTGCCACATATATAGATCTGTATGGCTAAAGTGATTTCTTTCGCAACCCAAAAAGGAGGCGTAGGTAAAAGTACGTTATTGATGTTAACAGCATCAGCAGTACACAATAGAACAAATAAGAAGGTTTTGGTGATTGATTGTGATCCTCAAAAATCTGTAAAAGATATATATGCAACAGAAGGTGCAGACAAAGAGCAGTCGTATGATGTTATTTCATTCAATTGGAAGCAACCTCGTGCCGAAGAAAATTTTGATAAAACATTAGCCTTAGCAGAAAAAAAATACGATGCTATTTTCCTTGATGTACCGGGTAGAATAGAAGGCAAAGAAATTTACTTTAGTGTTTTAGTTTCTGATGTAGTTATTGTTCCCGTTGTAGCGAGTGTATTAGATATGCGTGCAACTATTCGTTTCTTAAAAACATTACCAATGATTAAGGAAATGAAAGAAAAGCAAGGATATAATTTTGATGTTTTTGGTATTGTTAATAAAAAAGACCAAACTGTTGAGCATCAAAAGTTAAAAGAACTTGCTGGTATTGGAGGTATGGAATTTTTCTATTCACCAATTTCTAATTTAGTACGTTATAAAAGAGGAATTTCCACTGTTTATGATATTACAGACCCTACAATTAAGGATGATGAATTCAATCAGTATTTTGATGAATTCTGTACAAAATGCTTATTTTAAGAAGACAAAATCACCAAAAAAGGGAAGTTTGATAATCATCAAACTTCCCTTTTTTTACCACTTATTAAAAGGAGTTTTCATTAACATGGCATTATAATACTTATTATCTCCAGTTACTTCTTGACCTAACCAATCAGGTTTTTTAAAAGTTTCGTCTGTAGATGATAATTCAACTTCTGCTACTATTAAACCTTTATTGTCCCCTTCAAAAATATCAACTTCATAAATATGATTTCCTACTGGAATTTCATATCTCGTTTTATCAATTAATCCAGGTTCACAAAGTTTTAAGAGTGCTTCTACCTCACTTACTGGAATTTCCTTTTCCCATTCAAAGCGAGAAAGTCCATCATCGCTAGATTGCCCTTTAATGGTGATGAACCCTTTTTGTCCCTTTATTCTAACACGAACTGTTTTTGTTTTTTCAGCAGTGATATAGCCTTGAACAATTCTAAAAGATTTAGAAGCAAGGCTTGGATCAAATGAATTGACTAAAAACTTTCTTTCAATTTCTAAAGATTCTTTTCCATTCATGTTTTTTTGATTTATCCAGTTGGAAGACCTGCAGCTTCGAAAGCATTTTTTAGATCATCTATTAAATCTTCTAAGTCTTCTATACCAACAGAGATACGGACAAAACCATCATCTATACCTAGTTCCTTTCTAGTTTCAGGAGGAATAGAAGCATGAGTCATAATTGCAGGATGCTCTATTAAGCTTTCAACACCACCAAGACTTTCAGCCAATGTAAATAATCTACAATTTGATAGGAATACTTTTGTTTGCTCTAAATCGGCTTTAAGAGTTACTGAAATCATACCACCACCTTTCTTCATTTGTTTTTTTGCTAAAGCAAAATCAGGATGGGAAGGAAGATGTGGATATGCTACTTTTTCAACAGCAGGATGACCTTCTAACCATTCTGCAATACTTAATGCATTGCTACAATGACGATCCATTCTTACACCTAAAGTTTTCACACCTCTATTTATTAAGAAAGAATCAAAGGGGCCTTGAACAGCACCTACTGCATTTTGAAGAAAAGTCATACTCTCTTCTAATTCTTTATTTTCTCCAACAACAACAATTCCTCCAACAACATCAGAATGACCATTGATGTATTTTGTTGCTGAGTGAGCGACCATATCAAATCCTAACTCAAGAGGTTTCTGAAGGTAAGGTGTAGCAAAAGTATTATCACAAACAGTAATAATATTATTTTCTTTGCCTATTTGAGCTACTTTTTCTAAATCAACTAAACGTAACATTGGATTTGTAGGCGTTTCTGCCCAAATCATTTTTGTATTAGGTTTAATAGCTGCTTTTAAAGCATCCAAATCATTTAGATCAATAAAAGAGAACTCTAATTTGGCAGAATATTTACGTACTTTATCAAAAAGTCTAAATGTGCCACCATATAAATCATTCATTGCGATTACATGAGACCCACCTTCTAACATATCTAATACAGTTGCAGAAGCAGCTAATCCGCTAGCAAAAGCAAAACCTTTTACGCCACCTTCTAATGCTGCAACAGCATCTTCGTATGCATATCTTGTAGGGTTATGACTTCGTGTGTATTCAAAACCTTTATGTTCTCCTGGTGCTGTTTGAGCATAAGTAGAAGTTGCATATATTGGAGGTATCACCGCTCCAGTAGTTGGGTCAGGTTCTTGTCCTGCATGAATTGCAGTAGTTGAAAAACCGTATTTTTTATTCTTCTTCATAATTTTGAGTATATTCTATTCTGAAACCGAAATTAAACACAATTGAAAATAAAACCTATAAAAACGATAGAGTATTCTATTTGTTTAGTCATCCACCTCTTCATTTTATCAGGTTGTTCGTCTACTATGAATTTAGAGAAAGAATGGAAAAGCTTAGAAAAGAGCTATAAAAAAGAAGGCGTTTCTATGAAAGTGAATCATGTTGAAGTAAATTCAAAAGTGATTAATTATTTATCTGTAAAGGCAAATAAGGAAACGAATTTAACTTTAGTATTTATTCATGGAGCACCTGGTAGAGCAAATGATTTTTCTAAATATTTACAGCACCCAAAGCTTAGAGAAAAGGCAAATTTGTTATCAATAGAAAGGTTAGGCTATGGAAGTAATCATGGAGTAGAAGAAGATTCTATAGCCATTCATGCAGAAGCAATAGAAGCTGTATTACAAGATTGGGATAAAGTATCTCATCAGAAACAAGAATATATATTAATAGGTCATTCTTATGGAGGACCGATTGCAGCTTACACTACAATAGACTCAAACAGTGAAATTAGATATTTAATTTTATTAGCTCCTGCAATGTCTGCTGATTTAGAACCAATGAAGTGGTATTCGAGATGGGCACAAGCCAAAATAATTTATAAAATTTTACCTACTTCTTTTCAAGTTGCTACAGATGAGAAGGCAAATCATAAGAATGCATTGAAATTAGTAGAAGATAAATGGAAATTGATAAAAGTACCAACAGTTATCGTTCATGGTAAAAAAGATGGGCTTGTTCCTTTCGAAAATATGAACTTTGTACGTGAAAACTGGGAGTCTCCTCTGGATAGTTTGATTTTAGAAGATAAAGGGCATATTTTTCCTTTTACAGATTCAGATATAGTAGTAGATTTATTACTTGATAAGTCTTAGAGTTTTTTCTTTAAGAAAATAGATTATTATAAACACACAATAACCAATTATTACTGTGGAAGAAGATTTAGAAAGTCAATTAGAGAATACACAGGAAGAGCAGAAGTCGAATGAGATGAAGGATACATTTGATAATGAAGATAAACCTCCCAAAAAAGGAAATAAGAAAATAATATTTTTAGCTCTTTTCCTACTACTTATTGGTGGTTTTGGATGGTGGACACAATCATTACCTAAAACACAGTTATGGCAATCGTTACCATCTGGGGCTGGAATTATTGTAGGTTCGTCTGATATTTTCACAACATGGAAATCTATTCATGATTCAGAATGGAATACTTCTTTTGCAAATTCTTTATCAAATACTAAGCAAAAGATTTGGGATTCACCTATTGGCTCAAATTCGATACTGCATTTTTTATTGAGTGATTACCCTTTATTAAGTGGGGTTTATCAAACCGAAAAAGATGGAAGAGCTAAAATTGTTGTTGTTGATTTGGGATGGAAATCAAAATTGACAGATCATCTAAGGTTTTTATTGGGTAAGAAATTTACTTTAGAACAAGAGGTATTATCTGATAAACAGAACATGACTGTTTTAAAAAGAGGTAATGCAGTTTATGGAGTTTATTATGTCTACAATAACCTTTTAATTTTTTCAACTCACCAAACATTAGCTAAAAGAGCGTTTGAGTCGATGGAAAATGGAGGTGAGTTATTAGAATTATCAGAAAAGAATTTTACAGACGATGCATTGTTAGAAGTTTGGATGAATCCAAATGCAGTCTACTCTCTTTCTGAAGAATATTTTGTTGAGCCTCAATTGTCTTTACAGGGAATTGGAAGGATAATGGGTTTTCAGCATTGGATATGGACAAAAACAGCAACTGGATTAACAGCAGATATAGAAACTTCTCAGCGAGCATTTTCGTTAGAACCTGTATGGTGGATGTGGTCTGCGACATCATCTAGTAAAGAACTGCTTTCTGTTATACCAGAAGATATAACTATGGCATCTCACTGGGGAATGTCATCTAAAATTGGAGAAAGAAGAGCAGCTTTATTAAGAGCAAATGTAGCTCCTTGGAAACCTTTGGAAGATAGATTAGGAATAACTATAAAAGAAGATTTTGATAGTTGGGTGAGTGATGAAGCCGCTTGGATAAAATTGTTACCAAGTAACTTAAAAGGTAAAGATGGTGAGGTAATGTTGTTAAAAACAAATAACCCTGCATTGGCTTCAGAGAAACTAAGAACCTTAAATTTAAAGGTGGAAAGTATGACCTTAGAACGCTTTTCTGAATTGAAATACAGAGGGTTTGCAATTGGTTACTTGGGAGTAGAGGATTTATTACCAAGAATTTACGGAGAGGCATTTGATAGAATTAAAAGACCTTATTATACAGTATTGGGTAATGCAGTAGCATTTTCTAATCATCCATTGTCATTAAAAAGAATGATTGATGCAAAATTAGAAAAGCGTACAATTGATTTAGATGAAACTACAATTCCTAAATCTGCAATGTATTTCTGGGGGAAAGGTGATGCCCTTTACCAGGATTTACCTTTATGGATTGATAAAGATGGTTTATCAAAATTAAAAACTTCTGAGGATCTTTTTAGTAATGTAAAATCTTTTGAAGGAGTATTTTCTCCGAGAGCTAAATATTTAAAAGCTTCTTATTTTAATATTACTTATGGTGATAAAGCAGAAAATAAAGTAGCTTTTAAAAAACAATTAAGAAAACAACAAGCATTAGATGAAAGAGAAATGAATGCTTATTTGGATGGTGTAGAAATGCCACAATCTAAAGCCTTTAAAATTGCATCACCCCTTAAATCTGATGTTGATAATATGATAAAAGTTAAACAAAATATTAACCAATAATTATGTCAGAAGAAAACAATAAAATAAACAAAGAAGAAGTAGAACGTATAAGAGAAGCTTTTGTAAAAAAAGATTGGGCCGAAATTAAAAGTGCAAACTCTTGGGTTATTTTTAAAGTAATGTCTGAGTTTGTTGATGGCTTTGATAAATTGGCTAAAATAGGTCCTTGTGTATCTATTTTTGGGTCAGCAAGAACTCATGAAGACCATAAATATTATAAGATGGCAGAAACTACTGCAAGTCTATTAGTAAAGCATGGTTATGGAGTTATTACAGGTGGTGGACCTGGCATAATGGAAGCAGGAAATAAAGGAGCACAAGAAGCAGGAGGGAAATCTGTAGGATTAAACATTGAATTACCTTTTGAACAAGATGGTAACCATTTTATTGATAGAGATAAAATGTTGAATTTTGATTACTTCTTTGTTCGCAAAGTAATGTTTGTGAAATATTCTCAGGGCTTTATTGTAATGCCAGGTGGTTTAGGAACTCTTGATGAATTATTTGAGGCATATACATTAATTCAGACTAAAAAGATAGGTCGATTCCCAATTGTACTTGTAGGTGTTGATTATTGGCAGGGATTAATGGATTGGATTAAATCTACTGTTTTAGAAAAAGAGAAAAATGTAAGTCCAGAAGATTTAGATTTAATTCATTTAGTTGATACTCCTGGAGAAGCAGTTAAAATAATAGAAGATTTTTATGGCAAGTTTTTATTGTCACCAAACTTCTAAAATGATAATAAACCTTATATCTTTGACACCTCAGTTTATCGGAGGTGTTTTTTTTTATCCTTTTTGTGACTCATTACCCATTAAAAATAGTCTTTGAAGAAGAATATTTGTTAACTAATGCGTTTATATTCAGATCTTAAAAAGATTACTCCGACTTTTGTAGATTAAAATCACTCAATATTTACAGTTCGTTTTATCCCAAAAGTGTTTGGTGTAGCTTATTGTGAATATTCTTTTCTTGTTTATCAAGTATGAAATCATTCTTATGGTTCTTATTAGGAGCCATTTCGGTTGCATTATTAACATATGCACCTAAGCTTATTCAGCCTAAGACAGAAGTCTTAACAGAAACAGTAGTTGTAAAAGAAATGGAAGGTAATAGCTATGAATTACCTATGCCAGAGCATTTTCAATTTTGTGGAGAACAAGTGCCTTTAGATGATGCAGATGTTTACGAACGATTTGATAGAGAGTTGTATGTAAACTCATATTGGCATTCGCATACAATCTTAGTCTTTAAAAGAGCACAAAGATGGATGCCTGTAATAGAAAAGATATTAAAGGAACAACAAGTTCCGAATGATTTTAAATACCTTTGCATAATTGAAAGTGATTTGATGCTTAATGCTAGATCAGGTTCTGGAGCTGCAGGTTTTTGGCAATTTATGCCAAGTACAGCAAGAGAATATGGTTTAACTGTAACAAAAGAAGTTGATGAGCGCTATAATGTTGAGAAAGCAACACTTGCTGCTTGTACTTATTTAAAGAAAGCAAAAGAGAAATTAGGCTCATGGACATTAGCTGCAGCAGCCTATAATAGAGGTTCTAGTGGCATAGCAAGAGCTTTAGAAGATCAAAAAGTTACAAATTACTACGATCTTTTATTAAATGAGGAAACATCACGTTATGTATTCCGTATCTTAGCGCTTAAGGAAATAATGCAAAGTCCTGAAAAGTATAGTTTTGAACTTTCTACTAGTCAGCTATATCAACCAGATTTACTAAGAACAATCACAGTTAATAAAACAATTTCAAACCTTGCTGAATTTGCAAATGAGGAAGGTGTAAATTATAAGATACTAAAACGATATAACCCTTGGTTAAGGTCAAATAAGTTGACGATTAGAAAAGGAAAAAGTTATATCATCACGTTACCGAGCAGGTAAGTGAACAATAGTTCGAAAAGATAAATTCTCAATGAAGAAGAGTACAAATATTGTCGCAATTGTAGGAAGACCAAATGTTGGTAAATCTACATTATTTAATCGTTTGGTCGAACGCAGAGACGCTATCATGGATAATGAGAGTGGAGTTACGCGTGATAGACATTACGGACAGGCCGAATGGACGGGGAAAAACTTTACTGTAATTGATACAGGAGGGTATGTTGTTGGATCTGAAGATACTTTTGAAGAAGCAATTCGTGAGCAAGTTCAAATTGCTATTGAAGAAGCTTCTGTTCTATTATTCGTAGTAGACGTAGAAACAGGTTTAACAGATTTAGATCAAGATTTTGCTTCTTTATTAAGAAGAAGTAAAAAACCTATATATCTAGTAGCAAATAAAGCAGATACATCAGAAAAAGTGATGCATGCTGTTGAATTTTATGAACTAGGAATGGGAGAACCAATGGCTGTAGCATCAGCTTCAGGTTTTGGAACAGGTGACCTTTTAGATGCAGTAGTATCTAATTTCCCAGAAGAGGTAGAAGAAGAAGAAGAAGATGCAATACCAAGAATTTCGGTTATTGGTAGACCTAATGTTGGTAAATCATCTTTAGTAAATCTTTTATTACAAAAAGAAAGAAGTATCGTAACAGATATTGCGGGTACAACTCGTGATGCTGTAGACGCATCATATAAAGCTTACGGTAAAGAATTTATTCTTACAGATACTGCAGGTTTAAGAAGAAAAACTCGTGTAACAGAGAATATTGAATTTTACTCTGTAATGCGTACGATTAAGGCTATTGAAAGGTCAGATGTCTGTATCGCTATTCTTGATGCTACTAGAGGTATTGAATCTCAAGATTTAAGTATTATCAACCTTGCATTAAAAAATAAGAAAGGTGTAGTGATAATGGTAAATAAATGGGATTTAATTCCAGATAAGCAAACAAATACACCTAAAGAATTTGCTGAGAAAATCAGAGAAAGACTTGGAGGTGCATCTTACTTACCAATTGTATTTACTTCTGTTGTTGAAAAACAACGTATTGCTAAGGTAATTGACAAAGCAATTGAAGTATATGAGAACCGTAAGATGAAAGTAATGACATCTACATTGAACGAGGTACTACAAAAAGAAATTGACCGTAGACCACCTCCAGCTCATAGAGGACATCATATTAAAATTAAATATATAACTCAGTTGCCAATACATACTCCTGTATTTGCATTCTTCTCAAATTATCCAAGACATGTAAAAGGACCTTATAAGTCGTTCTTGGAAAATAAGATTAGAGAGCACTTTGGATTTGAAGGTGTACCTATGGGAATCGTATTTAAAGAAAAATAAATCTTAATTTTATTAGATTATAGCCATTAGTAACTTTTATAAGGAATTTACTAATGGCTTTTTTCGTACCTTGGTAACTTAACGCGCTCATTATACGTACAAAAACTATAATATTATCCATTTCAATTCAATGAGATTCATCTTATTCATATATAGCCTAATTTTACTTACATCTTGTTCTTCGTCTTCTGAAATTCAACCTGAAGAGACTGTTCAAACTAATAATAAAATTTCTTTTCAGCATGAAGAAGATATTGACTTAATGAAACTAAGTAAAGGACTTCTTCAATTTAATTATTCAATTCATGATGATTCAAAAATTGATGAAAGTAAAATGGACGTTACTTTTACATGTCGAGATTTTAAAAATGAAGAAGTAAGGATTAATAATGGAATTGAGACATCTCCACTTAATAGTGGTGTTTATTATGTAAAGGTTGTTGTAAAAGAAAAAAGCAAAAAAATTAAAGCTCAGAACCCTCAGAATGAATCAAAGAAATTACGATTACCTTCAATAAATTTAAAGAAACCAGTTTTATTAGTCGACGGTACTATAATTGTTCGATCGGGCTACATCACAGAAATTAATGTCCTTCTTAAGTAAATTATACTAACTTTGAAATTCAGATATTTTTATAATGTACTGAATTTTTGAATTTGATGAAAAATCAATAATAATAGAATGTTTAAGCAAAAAATGACAATAGCAGCTTTTTGTTGTTTAGCATTATTCTCTTGTACCGAAAATGCAGGTTCAGACAATAATACTACCGTTGTAAAAGATACTCCAATTCCTACATTTAATGCTGATTCTGCCTATCAATATGTTCAACAACAAGTTGATTTTGGGCCTAGAGTAGCAAATACAATGGCACATGATATGTGCGGAGAATTTATAGCAAGTGAATTACAAAGACATGGTGCAAAAGTAATTGAACAACCAGTTTATGTTACCGCCTATGATGGAACTTCTTTAAATGGAAAAAATATAATTGGCAGTATAAACCCTGAAGCTACTACAAGAATAATTTTAGCAGCTCATTGGGATACTAGACAAGTTGCAGACCAAGATTCTGTTAGAAAAAACGAACCTATTTTAGGTGCTAATGATGGCGGTTCTGGTGTAGGAATATTGCTAGAACTTGCTAGAGTTATTGGTAATGCTGAAAACAAACCAGACGTAGGTGTAGATATTATTTTCTTTGATGTTGAAGATTATGGTAGACCTGCTTTTGCAGAAGATCAATCTGGAGACTCAGGATACTGTTTAGGATCTAAATACTGGGCAGAGAATCCACATATTGAAGGTTATTCTGCATATTATGGTATTTTGCTAGATATGGTTGGTAGTAAGAATCCAACTTTCTTAAAAGAAGGTGTATCACGATATTTTGCACCTAGAATTGTAAGAAAGGTGTGGAAAACGGCAGAGAGAAAAGGTTTTGGTAATATGTTTATTAATCAAGATGGACCAGAATTAACAGATGATCATTTATATGTTAATCAGATAGCAAAAATTCCAATGATCGATATTATAGATCTTGATCCATCGGGAGAAAGAACGTTTTTCAAGCATTGGCATACTCATGCAGATGATATGTCAACAATAGATAAAGAATCATTAAAAGGAGTTGGAGTTACATTACTGCAAGTTCTTTATAATGAATAACAAAGAATATAATTCATTATAAAATGAAAGGGATTGATAACCATTTAGATTATCAATCCCTTTTTATCTTTCAAAGATTATTTCTTACTCAACATCAAGCTGAATACTTAAATCTTTTAATTGTTTATCATCAATTGCAGATGGAGATTCGATCATTACGTCTCTACCCGAAGTATTCTTAGGGAAAGCAATAAAATCACGGATAGAATCAACTCCTCCAAATAAAGAACAAAGACGATCAAAACCTAAAGCGATACCACCGTGAGGAGGAGCTCCAAATTCAAATGCGTTCATTAAGAAACCAAATTGTTCTTGTGCTTCTTCAGCTGTGAATCCTAAAGCATCAAACATTGCTGCCTGATCTGCTTTGTCGTGAATACGAATAGAACCGCCACCAACTTCAACACCATTAATAACCATATCGTAAGCATTTGCACGAGCATTGTAACGATCAGTTTTTAAGATTTCCGCATCTTCTGGTAGAACAGAAGTAAATGGATGGTGCATTGCATGGTAATGACCTGTTTCTTCATCTTTTTCGAACATTGGGAAATTAACAACCCAAAGTGGAGAGTATTCTGCACGGTTTCTTAAACCTAAACGCTCACCCATTTCCAAACGAAGTTCACACATTTGCTTACGCGTAGCATCTAATTCTCCAGAAAGAACTAACATTAAGTCACCTGCTTCAGCTCCTGCTTTTTCAGCCCATGCTTTTAAATCTTCTTGAGAGTAGAATTTATCTACAGAAGATTTATAAGAACCATCAGCATTACATTTAACGTAAACTAAACCTTTAGCACCAATTTGAGGACGTTTAACCCAATTAGTAATTTCGTCTAGTTGTTTACGAGTATATTCAGCAGCACCTTTTGCACAGATACCTAAAACGATCTCTGCACTATCAAATACTTTAAATCCTTTATTTTGAGCAACATCATTAAGGTCAACAAACTTCATCTCAAAACGAGTATCAGGTTTGTCAGAACCATAATCACGCATAGCATCAGCGTATTCCATTTGAGGGAATTTCGGAAGTTCAATATCTTTCACCATTTTAAATAGGTGACGCATCATTCCTTCAAAATTATCAATAATATCTTCACGCTCAACAAAGGCCATTTCGCAGTCAATCTGAGTAAATTCAGGCTGACGATCTGCGCGAAGGTCTTCATCACGGAAACATTTCACAATTTGGAAGTAACGGTCCATTCCACCGACCATTAATAATTGCTTAAATGTTTGAGGTGATTGAGGTAAAGCATAGAATTCACCTGGGTTCATTCTAGATGGTACCAAGAAATCACGAGCACCTTCAGGAGTAGATTTGATCAATACCGGAGTTTCCACTTCGATAAAATCTTGATCAGATAAATATCTACGAACTTCTTGTGCAATTTTGTGACGTAATACTAACTTTTCACGTACTGGATTACGACGGATATCTAGGTAACGGTATTTCATACGAAGTTCGTCACCACCATCTGTTTCGTCTTCAATTTTAAAAGGAGGTGTATTTGCCTCATTTAAAATTGTAAGATTAGAAAGACGTAATTCTACTTCACCTGTTGGGATATTAGGGTTTTTAGCAGCACGCTCGATCACTTCACCTGTTGCTTTTAAAACGAACTCACGTCCAATTTTACGTGCAGTCTCTAATAATTCAGCAGCGGCATTACCATCATCTTCAATTAATAATTGAGTGATGCCATAACGATCACGAATATCAATCCAGATTAAACCTCCTTTATCACGAACAGCTTGTGCCCATCCGCTTAAAGTAACTGTCTGGCCAATATGACTTGCGCGGAGTTCTCCGCAATTATGCGTTCTAAGCATTTTATTTTTATTTTGTTAGTATCTCTCGATAATCGAACGCAAAAATAAGGAGTACAGACCGCAAGAGAAAACGATTTGTTATTTCGTTTTCATTGATTTGAATGTTTTTAGTCTTTTTTTATTAAAAAGGTTAGATTTTACTGCTTTTCAAGATAAATTTTGAATTTAATCTTCTAAAGTAGAGGTGTGGATCAGATAATCTAATGTTATATCAATCTTGTCAGAAGGAATTACTCTAGTGATTAAGCCTAAATCTTCTGCAGCCTTAGCTGTTATTGTATTGGCAAGATTTAAATCATTAGAAAAAATGGCATTTTCTGTTGCGTAAGAAAGGTCATTTGCTTGTAAAAAAGATGAACCTATTGTGTTTGTAGACCCTTCAAAAACAGCAACAGTCATTGCTCTCATATTATGAATCATGTCTGTTAAATTGATAAAATAGTCGCTATTGACAATTGCATCAGTTGTAATTGACGTATTATCAAAACAAAATTTAGGTAAGAAAAAATTTTCTTGAATTGTTCTAAATATAACCATGTCTATTGAAGAGTTTTGGTTAATTTCTTCAAGTTTTTCGATGATCTGTAGTGTACTAGATTTATTAAGTTCGTTTAAACAATTATTAGGCACATATATAGTGACAACATTGCCTTTTTGAGTACTAAATATATTTTTCATAAGGCAGACAATTTGTAATTTTTGATGATAATGGTAGTTCAAATTGTCATTTGGTTTATTATAACCCGGGGATATTATCTAATGACAATTAATAATTTAAATCAAATAAGGCTTTTAATTTAAATCAAAATTACAAAGTCTGTTTATGAAAGATGGTGACGATGGTTATTATAAAATAATAACAAATGTTTGTTAATTGTTTTATTTATTCTTCGATGTAGTCGTTTTCTCCAAGAAAATCTATATCTAATAATTCATCAATAGAATTAATTTCAACTTCTTCTCCTAAGAAAAATTCTGCAAATCCGTTATAAATTTCTTGAGGGCTCATTCCTTGTGCTCTTAGTTCTCTTATAGAATCAGCACCATCAGACTTTGATATCTTATTTCCATTTTCATCAACTAATAAGGGATGATGGAAAAATTCAACATTTTCAAAATTAGGAAGTTCTAGCTTATTTGATAAGAAGATTTGGGCGGCAGTAGATTCTATTAAATCTTCTCCACGAACAATAAAATCAACGTTATCATCCTCATCATCTATTAAAGAAGCCAATTGATAAGAAAATAAGCCATCTTTTCTACGGATAATGAAATCCTTCATAACCTCATCTAAATCAATAGCAAGGTCACCAATAAAATGATCTTCAAGAAGGATAGGAGTGTTTGTTGTTTTTACTCTTACTGCAGCATCGGGAGTATTAAAAGGAAGGGATAAATCTGTACATTTTCCAGTATAGATGCCGTTTTCATTTTGCTCATAAATTTCTTTACGAGAACAATTGCATGCAAATAAGTCACCATGATCTTTTAAAGTATCAAATGCTTTTTGATAACGATGGTATCTTAATTTTTGTGTCCAATTTTTATGAAAATCATCAACCCCAGATGGCCCATTATCAAAATCAAGACCTAGCCAATCTATGGTTGTAAATATATCTTCAAGGTACTCATCTCTGCAACGAGTACTGTCGATATCGTCAATACGTAAAATAATTTCACCTTCATTCTGTCTTGCAATAATCCAAGTTAGAATAAATGAATAGGCATTACCAATATGAAGGTAGCCACTAGGTGTTGGTGCAAATCTTGTACGCATTGATTATAAATTTTCATTATAGATTTTTTATAAAGGTACGAACTAGAAACCAATTTTTAAGAGTTGGACAACTTAAAATTTTTCTGTTTTAAAGTCTACTAATTAGACTTTGCAATGAGTTTATAAGAACCCATAAAAACAACAGAAAGAACGAGTACACAGGCAAGTAATTCCATAGTATTATAGTTTGAAAGGTTTATTTTGGTTATTTATATATCAATGACAACTGAGTAAACACTAAAGACGGATAATTGAGTTATTGTTTTAAGGATTTAAAGTTTATTAAGAGTAAAGATCTTGTTGTTGCTGTTTCAAAAGTAAGAAATGAGAAAAAAAATACACTATTGTTACAACAAAATAGTTCGTATTTATAGCTTAAATACAATTTGTTGTGACAATAGTGTAAAATTTATGTGTAGTGTTAACAGTTTTGAACCTGTATTATTTTTCTTCTAATTGATGTACGGCATAAGCGTAAGCACCTAATGATATTGCTTCTGAAGTACCTAACTTAGAAATACCAACACCAATTTTTGGAGAAGCATCATAGAAAACTGTATGATCTGCAAAAGGAACTTTAATTTCCAATTGATTATTCTTCACAAAACTACCAAGCTCTTCTTCTGATGTTAAATTAAACACCTTGGCAACCAAACGATCAGTACCTGATTTGTATTGAGATTTCATCTCTTTTAAAGTAGCAGGTAGTATTAATTCTGAAGCACCAGATAGACCTCCACCGATAACAATTAAGGCATCAATACTAGTAGCTAATGTACATAAAACGTCTCCTAAGTTTTCACCCAAAGTATCAAATGCTTTTTGAGCACTAGCTTTATCACCTTCTTGGATACCTTTAGCAATTTCAAATATATCTTTAGGAGTTAAATCAGCATTATCTACTCCAGAAAATTCTTTGTAGAACCTTTGTACTGCACGAATACACGAAGCCTCTTCAGCATTAACATGGTCAAGAACTTTTGATGGTAACAACCATATTTCGCCACCCATGCTATTATCACCTAAATGTAGCTGACCATTACTAACAATACCGCCACCAAGACCAGTACCTAGTGTAATCCCAATAATATTTTTATATACTTTTTCGCTTCCATTTTCAGCTAGTTTAGCATTAATATCAGGTAGTAAACCGCCAATAGCTTCACCATATGCAAATAGGTCACCATCGTTATTAATATAGGCAGGGATACCGAATTTATGCTCTAACATTGGCCCTAATGCAACACCTCCTCTATAACCAGGTAAGTTTTGTAGATCACCAATAATACCATTTGGATAATCAGCAGGTCCAGGAAAAGCAAAGCTTATTGCTTCTGGTTTTTTATCACCTAACTGAGTAATCACATGATTAAATCCGTCTAAAATATTTTGTAAACTTTTTTCGAGATTGTCTCCATTAGAAGGTAGTCTATATGGATCTACAATCATTTTGCCTCCTTGCATTGCTGAAAAAACAAAATTTGTTCCTCCGGCATCTAAAGTTAGAACGACTTGCTGTTTGTTCGAAATTGACATAACTCTTGGTTTATTTTTTTGTAGTAAGAATAAGCATTTCACGTGCAGACAATTTTACGAATAGTGGATGATTAATACCTATTCTATGATGTTTATTTTTTGGTAATATCATTGAATTGAATTTTAAAATAGTGTCATCTTGACCTATAGAAAAACTATAAAAGGTTTTATCTACTATGTTATCTGTAAAATTGATTTCTACATACTCATCACGATCAGTTAAATTAGACAGCAAAATTACGTAATCATTATTGTTTATAGTACCGACACCTTTGATTTTTTGATGATTATTATTAGTTAACTTAATTACTTGAGACCCTCTAGGTAAATTTTTACTTATCCATGACCAAGAGAAATACCAAGGCCTCAATTTCATATCAGATGGATTATTAAATAGTGTATCAGATAAGCTATTCCACATTCCATATTTTATCAGTTGATTTTTATTTCCATCATTTGCTTCAGTAAACATTGCATCATCTAAATGCCAAGCAATAATACCATCAGCTTTAGCTTGAAGTAATTGAATAACTGCATCGGATGTATAAATTGCATAATCATTTTGATAAACTTTCATTTGTGATAGCCTACTAGCGTGCTCATCTAGAGCTATTAAGCTGTCATTATAATAACTCTCTTCGGAGTTTTTTTGAGGACGTATTCCAAATTCAGAAATAATTAATGGTTTGTTTTTTTGTTTAATTATTTTTTTATCTAAGTTAAAAACTGTCGAAAGTGAATTAGAAAGTATATTGTTTTCTGATGGGTAAACTTGAATATCTATTGCATCATATACTGTATCTGAAAGACTTTTTTGAAGCCAATCTAAACTTGTTAATCCATTTTTAGAATAATGTAATAGAGGGTCTATACTAGGACCTAAAAGTGATAGTTGTTGATTTATATTTACCTTTTCAAATTCTTTTTTTACTAACGATATGGCAGTGTGGTATTGATTATAATCTCCTTTTGTATTCGCTGTTATTGTATTAGGTTTATTTATTAATGAATAAAATTTGATACAAGTATATTTTTTCTTGACAATGAGGTGATGCATGTATTTCCCAATCATTTTAACCCATATAGAATATTGATTATTTCTTAACTGCCAAGGTGGATTCCATTCACCCATTATTACAGTAATGCTATTCTCTTGGCAATAATCTAGTACCTGATAAAGAGCATGCATTTCCATTCTATCAAAGTTTATATTAGGAGTACTTTGATTTATTATTCCTCTAAAATAACGTTGTTCTGCATGGTCTAAAATTCTTATAAATTGGGGTTTCATATAATCTAACCTCTTATAAAGAAACTCCCACCTTTTTTTATCCATCATAATATTTCCCCATTTATCTTGGTTTGCATCTGCATGTGGATAAGTAGACCATTGCACACCTAAACCTAAGAAATTGGTGTTAATAACTTCAGAATTATCAAAGGTTAAAATAGTTGTAGGTAATTCCGATTCTGAGCAAGATGAAAGACAGAGTATTAATGTACAGATGAAGACTGTAATAGGGTTGGTTCTAAATTTACTTTTAACCATAGTTTTTAAGAAGTAATAAAGAGAAGTTTCGATATATAAATATCAATTAAAAAAGAGAAAGTGATTAGGCATTTTGATAGGAATGATAGTATTTTTCTAAGTTGAATGGATAAACAAGATAAATTTTTGCGAGAATTATGATAAAAATCCTCTTTCAATGAGATTTTGTAATGAAAATCATTTCTTAATAAAAAAAGTTTTATGATTTTCAGCCTGCGATTGAGAAATCACAAAAATTAAACGAACACTTTCTAAAAAAAATTATAGACTTATCATGACAACAGTAACATTAGGTATTGATGTTGGTGGAACTAACACAAAAATCGGTTTTGTGGATCGCCACGGTAGATGTTTAGCAAGTACTCATATCTCAACAGGTGCTGATGAACCATTTTCTAATTTCTTAGAAAACGTTTTCAAAACAGTAAAAGCTCTTTCTAAAGAAGCAGGAGATATTGAAATGGTAGCCGTAGGTATTGGAGCACCAAATGCTAACTACTATACAGGTAAGATTGAAGAGGCTGTTAACCTTAAAGGTTGGGGTAAAGAAGTTGCTATTGCAGATTTAATGGAAGAGCACTTTAAAGTACCAGTTGCTATTACAAATGATGCAAATGCAGCTGCACTTGGTGAAATGAAATTTGGTGTTGCACAAGGAATGAAAAACTTTATTGTTGCTACATTAGGTACTGGTTTAGGTAGTGGTATTATTGTAAATGGAGATCTTCTTTACGGACATGATGGTTTTGCAGGTGAGCTAGGCCATATTACTGTAGTAGAAGAAGGAAGAACTTGTGGTTGTGGACGTAGAGGTTGTTTAGAAACTTATGTTTCTGCAACTGGTATTAAGCGTACAATGTTCGAATTATTAGCAGATAGCAACGGAAACAGTGCTTTGGCAAATAAGAACTTTGAAACTTTAACAGCTAAAGATATTTTTGATGCAGCTGAAGCAGGTGATGAACTTGCAAAAGAAGCATTTGAAGTAACTGGTGAAATTCTTGGTAAATCTTTAGCAGATGCAATTGCTATTTTTAGCCCAGAAGCTATCGTATTATTTGGTGGTTTAGCATCAGCTGGTGATTATATCACTAAGCCAACTCGTAGAGCAATGGAAGAAAATTGTTTACACATTTTTAAGGGTAAAACTCGTTTGGTAGTTTCTAACTTAGAAGGTGATAATACAGCAATTTTAGGTTCTTCTGCTTTAGCTTGGCAAGAATATGAGAAAAAGCAAAATGCTTAATTAGTATTTTGCTTGAATATAAAAGAATCCCTTCTAGATACTAGAAGGGATTTTTGCTTTTTGTGATATTGGAACGGTTCTATTAAATAGAATTCTCACCTTCTATAGAATAGAGTTCTTACAGTAGCAAATTTTTATCTACTCTCTTTATATTCAATTGGAGTAGTAGCATCTGATACTTTTATATCAGAAATAATAAAAGAATTTTCAGCCTCTTTACCATCCTCAGGAAAGTAGGAAGCATGTACATGCGTTAAAGTGATATCATGTTCAATACTAACACCTGTTGGGTAGCCTTGTACAATAATATTCTCAATTTTTACTTTTGTTCCTTCACGTAGTTTTAAACCTTGGCTATTACTAGCTCCTTGGTTAATTAACGTTACATTTTTAAGAGTAGGGAAAGAAAAAGGTTCCATTGCATTATTAGCTTGGTTGTTATCACCCTCTAATCCTCTATCACCTTGTGTTACATTTTCGCCATATAAGTTTGTTGCAGTACCTACCCAACCTTCTGTCCAATCAAAAGAATCATCTCCATTGTCTGTTGAAACTAAGTTTTCAGCATTTACAGTACCACCAAACCATTCAAAACCATCATCAGCACCTTTATGAGCTTGTAGATTTTTTATAACAGTACCTGTACCTACGCCATTAAAAGTAAATCCATTATGTTCTTTATCAGCTGTAATTTGGTTTCCTCCAAATTCTAAACGGATATATTCTAGAACTCCAGAGTTATCATTAGGTTGATTACCTCCATACCAAATACCATCACCAGCTACCTCTGGCGTTGCTCTTCCAGATTCATCACCATTATTAATTGGTGCATGTCCGTTAATAATTATTCCACCCCAAGAACCAGGAGCACCTATTGATGAAGCTTTTTCTGTTGTAAAGACAATCATATTTTGTGCAGTACCTTGAGCAATAATTTTAGCATCTTGCTCAATCATTAGGTAAGAAACACCAGGTTCGTCTGGGTCAACAATTTTCACACCTTCTTCAATAGTTAATGTAGCACCAGCTTTTACATGCACACCACCTTTTAAAAAATGAACGGAATTAGCAAGTAACGTTAAATCAGAAGTGATATCTCCTTCTAAAATACCAGCATTAGTTACATCTACATCAGTACCAGAATAATCTGCAGATACAGCCCAAGATGGTTTTTCCCATCCAGAAGCAGATTCACTATCAATATTTATTGGGTTATTAGCATTTAAAAAATTAGCTAATTCAGTACCATTAATACCATCATCTGGGGTAGGTGTATTATTTTCTTTTTCACAAGATGAAAATAATGTAGACGCAAGAATTCCCGCCACGAATAAATTTTTTGTGTAGTTTTTCATTCTAATAGAAGTGATTTTGATTAATAATTAAGTTTATTTTAAAATGTATAAGATAGCCCTATACTAAATTCTGTTCCTCTTTTATAAGAAGAAATTGGTTTAATAACACCACCTTCAAACTCCTGGTATCTTTCAATACTTGGGTTCAAGAGGTTTTTAGCTGATATATTAAAACTTAGGTTGTCTTTAATTTTATTTCTGATGATAAAGTCTAATGTTCCAAATGACTTCTCATAAATATCACCTGCTCCATATGAACCAGAAGCATATAATCGATCTCCAAATGTTGTATAAGCTATGGTGAAAATTGAATTTATATTACCTCCAAACCACTCTTGATTATACCCCATATTTGCATTTAGAATATAAGGTGAAGCACCTTGAAGTTCCCTTTCTCGATTGGTTACAACAGTACTTACATTATCTCCAATTCTCATTTTTGAGTACATTAATGTTCCATTAAAACCAACAGATAATTTATCTAGTAACGGGTTGCCATTGTTGATTATATTTCCAACATTTTTCTGAAATTCTAATTCTACACCTGCAACTACTGCAGAACCTACATTCTCATAAGTATATAAAGTTCCTGCTGCTGGTTTAGTAACTCTTTCAATAGGGTTGTCTAAAAGTTTCCCGAATACACCAATAGAAAACAATTCACCTGAATTTGGGAAGATTTCATATTTTAAATCAAGGTTATAATTTTCGGAATTCTTTAAATTAGGATTACCAATAATAGATTCCCCACCTGCCACACTTTGGTATTCAAAAGGAATAATTTCTCTCATTCCTGGTCGAGTAATCGTTTTACTTGCTGCTAATCGTAAATTGGATTTATCATTTACAGCATATTTTAAATTTGCTGAAGGTAAGAATTCTACCGTTTCATAGGTGTTTTCTCTAAAAGGGGCATCGAGAGCATCTTGTCTCAATCTATATTTTACGTATTGTCGTCCAATTTCAGTACGTACACCAACATTCATCTTTAATTTGCTTGGTATTATTTCGTAGTCATAGCCAGTATAAAAGGCATGAATATCCATTTGAGCATTGAAATAAGTATCTGCAACTTCGTATGGACGATACTCCAAAGTACCATCTTGAAGCCATTTATTAATTTGATCGTTTGGGTTATTACTATCAATACCATTAGCTCCAGATCCATAAATTCCAGTTTGATACCATTCAAAATCTCTATTTTTTGATTTACCCTGATATCCAATTCTAATAGTGCTTCTATAGGTATCGTTATTGCCATTGAAAGCACCAAATCCATAACTTAGTTCTCCTTTGGTTCCATATTCAATCTCATTCATATCACCCCAATAACGATGATTATCAATTGGATTAAGTGTAAATAAATTTACATTTGGTCCTTTACCATCAAAAAGTAATTGTTTACGATCGGGTTCTTGACTTCCAGTTTGAGAACGTGAAACTCCCCAGGTTAATTTTAATCTGTCATTTTCTAAAAATGAGTGATCACCAGTTAATTGAGCTACCCAAATTGTATTTTGTAAGTAGGTATTTCGTCTTATAAAAAGATTTTCTTGATCAAAATCTCTGTGGTATCCAAAGTTCTCATCTACCGAGTTAAAAGACTCATTAACGAATATATTATTGATATTGATTTTATGACGATTATTGATTTTAAAAGTCATGTTTGCTAACGCAGAGGTATTTGTAGAATAAATCCATTGATCTCTTTGATAATCTACAGTAGGGCTAGCTTGTGCATTATATGCCGCATATTTACCGCTTAGATGTTCGTACTTATTGTTGTGAGCAAGAGAAGCGACAAAACCGAACCCTCCTTCGTTGCCAATATTCCAAAATTTACCACCCGAGGCATTAAAATTAATAGCCATTGGTGCTTTATTTACAGTTGGTGACCAAGATGTTTCATAACCTCCTTGTTCTCCACCAATAACAGGTGGAACACCATTTGTGGGCATGTCTCTACCATTTCCTGTAAAACCTAAACCTTCAAATTGACCATCAGGTTGGGTTTTAAAATCTTGGAATGTAGCTTGAGTATTGTAACTTCCAGAAACTCCTACAGTAAAGAAGGGATCATCTGGGTAATCTTTTAATTTAATATCAACATTTGCTCCTGCAAAATCGCCATATAACTCTGGAGATGCTGTTTTAGATACACTAATATTTTTCACAATATCTGAAGGGAAAATTGAAAGTGGTATCATTTTTAAATCCGGATTTGTTGAAGGAATTGGTAAACCGTTCATAGTTGCATTATTGTATCGATCTCCAAGACCCCTTACAAATAATCCTTTACCGTTAACTTTTGTAACTCCAGAAATTTGAGTCATGGCTCCTTCCACATCCGAAATACCTTTCACAGACATTTCTTCAGCACCAATTGATTGTAGCATAACATCGGCATTTTTTCTTTCTACCATTAATGCTTGTGCACTTTCGGTATTTGCTTTTGCTATAATTTCTACTGCTTCTAATTCTTGTGCGTCAACTTGTAGTGAGAATGAAAGTTGTTGTGTAGAATTTGTAGAAATATTTATCAATTTAGATGCAGTTTGGTACCCTATAAAAGAGGCAATAATTGTATGAGACCCTTCGGCTGCATTAAACGAAAATTTACCAAATACATCTGTTGATGCTCCTATTGTAGTGCCTTTTATTATTACACTCGCACCAATAATTTCTTCTCCAGATTCGGCATCAATTACGGTTCCTGATATAGTTCCATTTTGTGCCCATGTTCCAATACTGAATGAAGTGAATAAAATTAGGATAAGTATATTCTTCATTATTTGTTCTTGTTATTATGGGAGCAAAAGTAGGTTTAGAAAGTTTCCTCCTCTTCTATAAATAATGAATTTTAGATGAATTGAAAATGATGTGTATGATGTTAATATTAAAGTGTTAATTAATTGATAATGTGTGGTTTGTTATTTATAAAATGATTGTAAATAAAAAAATCCTTTATTTTCAGATTACTGAAATAAAGGATTTTTGAATATATTTTTTATAGATTTTATTTTACATTTTTATAAACAACTATATCTGTTTTCAATGCTTTTGATATATTGCCATTCTCATCTTTAAAGCGGACATAGACATTTTGTCGGCCTCTACCTGCTAATTTATAGGGAACTTCAGGTTTATAACTAATCCATTGAGCTTCTGAAAAATTTTCAGAACTAGATAATTGCATTTCAATAGTATCATCAGATACTTTTGTTTGAACAGTTACATTTTCAGTATCAGTTCCTGTAGCACCATTGTTTATTGATAATTTAAATAAAATAGGATGACTAGTATCTAAAATTATTTTTGAATGTAAAGGTGCTGATTGAGTACCGGCTACATTTCTTACTTTTACATACACTTTTGCTTCACCATCTTTATTTTCTAACTTCCATTTTTTAGTATGCCTGTAAGGTTCCCATGTGCAAGGGGATGCAAAGCTATAATCATTTGAAATTATCATTTCATCGGCATCTTCTGCAGTAATTTTTAATTGAACTTCAAGTTTATTTGTCATTAACTCATGTCCATTAATTACAATTTCAGATACATTAGGTAAAGTTCTATCTAATGTGATTTTACCCCTAGCTTCAAAAGATTCATTACCAGCGTAATCATAGAATTTACCATAAATTACTTTATCTCCATCTCCCTCTGTGAGTGTCCATTTCACTCTAGATCTATAATGCATCCAAATACCATCAGAAAGATCTGGGTTATTTGAAATGATCATATAGTCTGCACCATTACAGATAGGGTTAATGATTACCTGTCTACTTTCATTTTTAGTAAAAGCTTTGTTCTCATTTATAATAATTCTGGGGTGAGTCGGAGGATCTCTATCCCAAATAATATTTTTCTTAATTATTCTTGTAATATTATCGTGATCATCCTTAAACTGTATATAGATTACCTTTTTACCTTCATCACCTTTTAATGCATAATTGTAATGTTCAGCGAAAGGAACCCACTCTGAATTTTGCCAAGTTGGATTATCCGCTATTCGCATAAAATATGCTGAATCAGCTGACATTTCCATATCAAGGGCAACATCTCTTATAAATGTATAATTTCTTGGAGTTGCTATTTGTCCTGTAGACTCAGGAACATTAATTTTGACATGTAAATTCTGAGGAGAGGTTGCATCAAAGTAAATCTCCTTACTTAATGGTTCTGAAATATTACCTGCAAAATCTTTAAAACGAATATATAAGGTTCTGTATCCAATTGGACCTCTTTTAACACTCATTCCATAGAAAAATGGTAATTCTGTATAAGGTTTCCATGAAGCAGAATAAAAAGTAGAATCTTCAGTTAACTGCATGGCTACGGCATCTTCTGCTTTTACAGTAACTGTATAATCTTTAGTATAATAAATACGAGATTCAGTAGGTAATACTTTTAAATTGAACTGGACATTATATGGAGGAGTTTTATCCCAATTAATTTTATCATTAACTGTAATACTTTGTGTTTCTGTTGCCGTTTTAAACTTAGCATAGATGGTTTTTACTCCATCAGGATCATTTAAAAAGTAAGTAAGGCGGTTGGTGTATTCTATCCACTCTGCATCACTGAAATTCGGGTCTGAACTGACCATCATTTTTGTAGCGTTTAAGCAAAATAAAGAAAGTATCACTTTACCATCTTGTGTAGTGTTATACTCTTTGTTATTGTCGATTGTGACTCTAGGACTTAGAGGCCTAATTTCTTGATAAATTGTAGCTTCAGATATTTCTGATAAATTTCTTGCTCTATCTCTAAACTGAACTTTTATTTTGTAATCACCTCCTCGAGTACCTAAAAACAATTTTAGGGGTTTAGTTGAGTATTCTCTCCAGTGTGCTCTCTCAAAGTTTTCTTCTAATGCGATTTTCATCATAAGAGCATCTTTAGCAGTTACTCTTACTTCGATCTCAGAATCTTTTGTTTTTGTAATATTTCCTTTTATAAATATTTGTCCATCTGTAGGAGGGTCTTTATCATATTTTATTGATGCTTTAATAGGTGTAGATTGGTTTTTAGCTCGATCTCTATAAGACACCCAAACATCTCTGATACCTGTTTCTCCTTCTTTTAGTTTCCAAATTTTAATTTTTGAAATAGGTTCCCATTCACTGGCAGTATCGAAATCTTTATCATTTGCAATTCGCATTTCTACTGCTTCTGTAGCGTGAAGTTGTAAGGTTACGTTTAATGATTTCGTATATTCATCTCCATCATTAATAGCTATTCTTGGGTTAATTGGTGGTTTAGTATCAACATAAATTGATGTATAAATTGTTGATGACTCATTACCTGCTTTATCTCTAAATCTAATATATACTCTTTTGTAACCTTCAAAGATGTCATCTTCCATTACCCAATCATCAAGATAGTCAGTATATCTTCTCCATTTATGACCATAGAAGTTCATACTGTTACTGATCTTCATGTATTCAGCACCATCAGCCATCATTTCTAAACCCACATTTCTATTGTGCTGGTTTACATATTTAATATTTCTTTCTTTATCAACAACTGCAAATTCTGGGAGAATTTCTATTGACTTAGGTTTTGGAGCTTTACTATCTAGTTTAATATGGTCTGTATAAACTTTAGTTTCGTTACCTGCAGTATCCTTAAATTTCACATAGATCTTTTTAATGCCATCTCCAGATGGTAGTAACCAAGAGTGAACATGTTTTCTGAAAGGAACCCAATCGTTTCTATTAAAAACAGTTGAATTACTAATATTCATCCAAGTGGCTCCTTCACATTTTAAGTCTATTTCTACTTTTCTATATTTAGTATAATTACCTCTAGAAAAGTTAACTCTACCTCTATTAGAAGGTGGTTTAGTGTCTAAAATTGTATAGGCAACAAAAGTATCTGTAATTGTACCGTCTCGGAGTTGAAACTTTACAAAAACTTCTTTTTCACCATCACCTTCAGGTAACTTAAAAAAATATGTTTTTTGATAATTAATCCAGTCTGCACCATAAAAGTCAAAATTATCACTGACTTTCATTTTATAGGCATCTGAAATATTAATGTTTAATTGTACTTCTTGTTTATTCGTTAATTCACCTTCTGCAATAGAAACACCCATTTGAGCGTAACTATTTTGAAGAGAAAATAGAAGAATAAAGTAAAAGGAAAATATATAATAAAATCTTTGTGTCATAACCTCAAGGTATCTTTAAAGGTACTACTGCAAATATTGGGCAATAAAATAAGAACTGTAATACGCTGAGGTGTAATCTTTAAAAACTATATTTTGAAACGTAAGAATCCTCCTGCAATTGAGATAGTACTACCGTCTGTATTTTGAGAAAAATAAGATAGAACATCATGAGTAGAAATACCTGCTTCGTAACCACCTTTTCTAGAAAAATAAGTAATACCTAATGGAACGTTGATATTTTCGTTGTTGCCTCCATAGTTTAAACCAGAAGAGAAAGAGAACAATTTGAAAGGTTTAAAGTCTCCACCAATTGCGTAAAAAGGATTTTCTAAATTACCAGCAGCATCATTCTGAGGTAAAATTACATCAACACCAACATGCACAAGTCGGAAAAATTCATAACTAGCACCAATACGAATAACCGTTGGTAAATCAACAGTTTCATCAACGGTTTTTGTTTCCCAATCTAATGGTGAATTTGTACCTGCAAATTGGAAGGCACTTTGGTCATTAATCAGAAAGTTGTAATTATCTAACCCTTGTCCACTTATTGATGCTAAATCTCCATCATTAATAGAGTATACATCTCCAGACCATGTCATTTTACCAAAATTTGATATTGATGCACCGATTCTGAAATTTCTTTTAATCACGAAAGTTAACCCTGCGTCTAATCCCCAACCATGTCCAGCAGGTTCTGGGTTAATAATTTTCTGACCCATTGATCTGTTATCAGCATCTAATGGACCATTAGAAGATGTATTACTTAAGCTAGTAGCAGAAAGTACATCTTGTGGATTAACAAATGAAGATGAAAATATTGGGCTATTCCATGTTCCATTGTTATCGACTTCAAAATCAAGAATTAATAAACCTTGTAAATATCTAGCACCAATACCCCCATAAATTTGTAGATCGTATGTTTCTAGAAGTTGTGCACCCCAAGAAGCATTATATTCTCTTACCCAAGTAGATTTTGCATTTGTACCACTAAGAACTTCGCTATAAGATTTTGCATCATCAGGGTTTTCAAACTGACCTCCAATAACTTGATTACGTTGTTCTTCTGTTAAGTCGCCTGATCCTGTATGTCTAGGGTTATCGATAATATCACCATTAGCCATTTTTAATTTTGGAAAATAGCTACTTGCTGCACCAAAAAACATTATTTCTGCAGCGAATTCATTTGTAGTTGTACGTGTATGAATATTATCTCTGATACTAACAGCAACACCACCCCATTTTTTAGGGAGTTTCATGCTAGCGCCAAATAGCATAACACTGGCATCTACTGTTGTAGTTTTATCACTAAATTTTTCTACAGCATCATTTTTTTGAGCAGTATTAAATCTTGTAGTTTTATAATCTGTAATAGAATTCAAGAGTTCACTTGTACTAATAGCTTCCGATGAGAAAGAAATATTAGTCTCTAATAATCCAAAAGTAAATTTAGGATCTCTGTAATTTTTTGTGATACCTAAGTTTGCAGGGTTAATACCAATACTTTGGTAATCCGTAACGAACGTAGTTCCAACGCCCCCTCTACCAGTAACAGAATAGACACTCCCTTCCATTTGAGCAAAAAGGTCTGTCGGTAGCATAAATAATAGAGTCGAAATACATATATATATGACTACTGAAGTATAGGTTTTCATATCAGTTTGAAGATAGTTTTTTGGTATCATTTATTTGAAAGTGCAATATGAAGAATGTTTACCAATATGTTAAGAAACGTAAATATAATTAATACTCCAATTTTTCTCTAAGAAATATGAAAATAAGTAAGTAATTCTTAAATTAAATTAGTTATTCATTTTGCTGTAAATTTGATTAAAATTGTCTTACTTTTATATATAGCATGAGGAATTCACGAAATAATGCTACTTTCCACGTCCTAAATCAGTTGTCAAAAATATGAATAAAAGTAAAAAACTTTTTTTATTAGCCTTAGTTAGTTCGCTATCAATTTTGTTCTTCTCATTCTCTAGTGAGAAGGTTAGTAATCATTATTTTGAGATTGCTAAGAACATGAAAATATTTGCTCAACTATATCAAGAGGTAAATACTTATTATGTGGATGATGTAAATCCAACCGAAATGATGACAACTGGTATTGAAGCCATGTTAGCAACATTAGACCCCTACACAAATTATATTCCTGAAGATCGCATTGAAGATTTTAGAACAATGACTACAGGAGAATATGGAGGATTAGGAGTAGTAGTTGGAAACAGAGATGGAAATATTACAGTAATTCTTCCTAACGAAGGATATCCAGCATATGACGCGGGTCTTCAAATTGGAGATATTATTGAAAAAGTTGATGGTACTGACATTCATGATAAAAATACACATGAGATTAGTAAATATCTTAAAGGACAAGCCGGTAGCGAAGTTGTCTTAACTATAAAAAGATATGGGGTAGATCAACCTTTTGATGTAAATGTAAAGCGTGAAAAAATCCAAATTAATAATGTTCCATATTATGGCATGGTTAAAGATGATATCGGATTAATTCAATTATCTGATTTTACACGTAATGCAAGTACAGAAGTGGCTGATGCTGTTTCTGAGTTAAAAGATAGAGGAGCAAAAAAAATCATTTTAGATTTACGTGGTAACCCTGGTGGATTATTAAACGAGGCTGTAAATATTGTAAACTTATTTGTACCTAAAGGTTCTGATGTTGTATATACAAAAGGACGTATTGAAGATTGGAACAAAACATACAAAGCATTAAATGCACCCTTAGATACTGAAATTCCAATGGCAGTATTAATTAATGGTGGTAGTGCATCTGCTGCAGAGATTGTTTCTGGATCAATTCAAGATTATGACAGAGGAGTATTATTAGGTTCTAGATCATTTGGTAAAGGCTTAGTACAAGCTACAAGACCATTAGATTATAATTCAAGATTAAAAGTAACCGTTGCTAAATATTACATTCCAAGTGGACGTTGTATTCAAGCAATTGATTATAGCCATAGAAATGAAGATGGAGAAGCAATAGTTGTAGCAGACTCTTTGAGAGAGAAATTTAAAACAGCAAATGGTAGAGAAGTTTTAGATGGAGGAGGAGTTGCTCCAGATATTAAAGTAAAACCATTCAACTTTGCACAAATATCAGTGAGTTTAATACTTAAAGGTTTAATCTTTGATTATGCTACTAAATTTCACCATGATAATAAGTCTATTGTAGCAGCAAGAGATTTTAATTTATCCGATGCTCAATTTGATGATTTTGTTACTTGGCTTAAAGATAAGGATTATGGTTACCAAACTAAAGTTGAAGTAACAATGGAAGATCTTGAAGAGAGTGCTAAAGAAGATAAATACTACGATGATATTCAAGCAGAAATTAACGCATTGAAAAAGAAGATTTATCATAATAAAGAATCTGATGTTATAAAGTTTAAATCAGAAATTAGAGATGTTTTAGAAGCAGAAATCTGTAAAAGATATTATCTAGAAGCTGGAGAAATAGAATCTACATTTACAGCAGATTTAGATGTTATTGAGGCAGTTAATGTTTTAAACGACTCAGAACGTTATAATAAAATCTTACAGGGTAACTAATCTATTAGAACACCAATAAGATTTTCAAAAGGCTACCATTTTTGGTAGTCTTTTGTTATTTTAGATGTATCCTCTCTTATAATATATTTAATAACCCATGGAAGAATTAACTAATAATAGTTTTATTGACACTGTCATAAGAATTTTTACATATCAATTTCATATTGGAGAAAAAGTATTTACACCACTTTCTATTCTTGGCTTGTTCTTGATGTTTATATCTGTTTTTGTTTTTGCAAAAAAAATGAGAGACTTTTTGGTAAACAGTATTTTACCAAAATATGGTTTAGATGAATCTGTTAGTTATAATATCGGAACTATTTTTAGATACTCATTTATAGTTATCGGTAGTACTATTGTATTTCAGTCTTCAGGCTTAGACCTGAGTTCTTTACAGGTATTGATAGGTGCTTTAGGTGTTGGAATTGGTTTTGGTTTACAAACAATTGCAGATAATTTTATTTCAGGTATTATCATTTTATTTGATCAACCGATAAAAGTAGGAGATATGATTGAAGTAGATGAGGTTAGTGGTAAAGTAGTAGAGATTTCAGCAAGATCATCTACCATACTCACAAATGATAATATCACTATTATTGTTCCTAATTCTCAATTTATTTCGAATAAAGTAATCAATTGGAGTCATAACGAAAAGTTAGTGAGACTTAAAATTCCTATTGGTGTATCTTATAACGAAGACCCAAAAGAAGTAAGGAGAATTACTCTTGACGTAGTTAACCATATTGATGGTATTTTAGGAAGTCCAGCACCAGATTTAATCTTTACAGAATGGGGAGATAATTCTATAAATTTCACTTTAAATATTTGGACTGTAAAATATTATTCTCGTCCTGGCACTTTAAAAAGTATGATTTTGTACGAGTTATTTGAACGCTTTAATAAAGAAGGTATATCGATCCCATTCCCACAAAGAGACCTTAATATGGGAACAGGATGGGATATGCTAAAGCCTTAATTATTGTTTTTCGAACGTAAATGTAGCAACAGGAGATGTGACTTCGGTACCATTTCCTAGAGGTGCATTAGTAATTACTGAAATTACGTTTGTTGGTGTAGTAGGAGAATTAGGAGATTTAAATGTAGAACCACTATCTGTTCCTGCATCATAATGAACAGGAGTAACATCAAGTCTTTCTATCCATTCATTATCCTTTAATAAGTTGACTCCTTCAACCGCTACATACCAATCAGGACTAGGAGCAATCATAGAGACAAGGCTAACGAATGGGTAATCCTTTTCTACTGTGATTGTAAATTGAATAGAAGAATTTCCAGAAGAAAGACCACCTTCACTAATTAGATGATTAGCAAGATTGTTATCTATCATTCCTTTAATCTCATCAATTAGAGGGTCTTTACCTCCCGTTTCTGCCATTACTTTGATTCCTTCAGATGCTAAATCTCCATTTTCAAAGAGAGATGAATTCTCGATATGATTCATACCTATCACCCCAGAAAAATGACTATTTTCTGGATAATCAATGGGATGGCTTGCACTTGTCCATTCTCCATTAAACGTAACAAGATATGTTATGTTATCATTAGGTGGAGTAGTAAGAGTGGGCTCATCGTTAGTAGAACAAGATATTAGGTTTATCAGGAAAGTAGCTAATAGAAAAGATAAAGTAGATTTATTCATAATGTAAAATAGCTAGTGAGAAATCTTTAAGATATTGTAAATATAGCTAGAGTACTTTTATTAAAATGTGAAGTGGATCACAGATGGGATTTATTCTGAAATTCTTTTAATATCAAAATTATTAAAACCTTCATGAACTACTATTGTAATTCTATTTTGTGATAAAAGTTCGAGTACTGCTAGAAAGTTAAAAACAACAGAAACGTTATTAAAATCGGTCATAATTAATTCCATAAAACTAAATTCTTCTTTAGATTTTAAAGTTTCAATAATATGATCTTGTCTATCTTCTTGAGAATATGGATAAGGAATTACTTGATGTCTTGGAGCATTATTTCTATCGTCAACCTTTTTCATGGCAGATTGATAAAACTTTAAGAGCTTAAATAAGTCAATATTTTGAAGCTCAGTTTCTACACCAATATTTTCTTCAATAGTAGCAATTTCTGTTGATAAGTTTCCTCTTTTCTCTCGGTCTAACATATCTGCTTCCCACTCTTCTAGAGTATTTAAAACAGATTTATATTTCATGTATTCTAAGAGGTGTTTAACAAGTTCATCACGAGGATCAATATCATTACCTTCTTCATCTTTTTCAACACGGGGCAGAAGCATTTTAGCTTTAATCCTCATTAATGTAGATGCAACAACAATAAAATCACTAGCAAGTTCAATATTCAATCTTTCCATATCAGACATATACTCCATAAAATCGTTTGTGATTTTATAAATAGGAATATCATGTATGTCCAATTCATCTCTTTGGATAAAAAATAAAAGAAGGTCAAAAGGACCTTCAAAAATAGGTAGATTGATCTCGAAACTCATTTTAATTTTAGATATGAATTTTCACTAAACCTTCTTCGGTCATTGTTAACTTTATAACTTTCCCAAAATCAAATTGGAAACGAAATATATTTTTTAAGGGCATTTCTAAAAAATGAGATAGTATAATCCTCATAACTACACCATGAGTTACTATTGCTATTTGATCTCCCTCTTTATATTCAATTCTATCTTGCCAAAAAGAACGAACTCTTGTTTGTACATCCATTAAAGATTCCCCATTTGGTGCAGGTTTATGATCAAAGACTTTGACCCATTCTTTAATATTATTTCTAAGTTCAGAAAACTTATTCATTTCCCAATCACCATAAAATATTTCTTTTAACCTGGAGTCTGGTAATTTTAGATCACCTGTTAATGATAGTGCTAATTTCTCGCAACGTAAAAGGGGACTGTAGTAGATAGTATTAAATACAGTATTATTTGTTCTTTTTTTTATAGCATTGACTTCTTCTTGAAAGCTTTCAACAATGTCTAAGTCAGTTTGTCCATATAAAATTTTACTTGCATCAACATCAGGGGTAGTATGTCGAACAAGGTAGATTGTCATACTCATGTAAGAAGTTATTTTTATAAAGTCATTGCAGCTTTTAAATAATGTGCTGTATATCCTTTTCCATTTTTAATTAATTCTTCTGGAGTACCTTCAAAAACAATTGTACCGCCATCTTTACCTCCTTCAGGTCCAATATCAATTACCCAATCTGCCGTTTTTATAACTTCTACGTTATGCTCGATGATTACTGCTGAATGACCTTTTTCAACTAAAGCATTAATTGCTTTCATTAATTTGTCAATATCATGAAAATGAAGTCCAGTTGTAGGTTCATCAAAGATAAATAATACACGCTCAGATTCTTTTAGAGTACCTTTGGCTAGGAAGGATGCAAGCTTAACCCTTTGTGCCTCACCTCCGCTCAATGTATTAGATGATTGCCCTAGGCGAACATAACCTAAACCTACATCAAGAAGCGGTTGTAAGCGTTGAATAATTTTCTTTTGATCTGCAAAGAAACTCACGGCTTCATCTACACTTAAGTCTAGAATATCTGCAATACTTTTCTCTTTATATTTAACCTCAAGAATTTCATTTTTAAAGCGCTTTCCTTTGCAACTTTCACATGGAAGAAAAATATCTGCCATGAATTGCATCTCTATTTTAGAAGTTCCTTCACCTTGACAGGCTTCACAACGACCTCCATCAACATTAAAAGAAAAGAATGCAGGTTTGTACCCTCTATGAACTGAAAGTTCGTTTTTAGAGAATAATTCTCTTACAGCATCATATGCTTTAACATAAGTAACAGGGTTTGATCTAGATGATTTACCGATTGGGTTTTGATCTACAAATTCTACTTTTGTGATTGCTTTTATAGCACCATCGATACGGTCAATTTTAGGCTTTTCATCTGTATGATGTCCTAAAGCTCTTGTAATAGCAGGAGTTAGACAACGTTTGATTAGTGTAGATTTTCCAGAACCTGAAACACCCGTTACACAAGAAACAATACCTAAAGGAAATTTCACATTCAGGTTTTTAAGATTGTTTTCCCTTGCTCCAATTACTTCAATATATTCAGTCCATTTTCTGCGGACTTCTGGAGTAGGAATACTTGATTTACCACTTAAATATCTAGTTGTATGTGATATTTCAGGGTGATCTATAGCATCTTGTAATGTACCTTGAAAACGAAGTTCACCGCCATAACTACCAGCATCGGGTCCAATGTCGATAATTTCATCGGCAGCTTTCATTACTTCTTCTTCATGCTCTACTACAATTACAGTATTGCCTAACCTTTTTAGTTCTAATAATACAGCAATTAGATTTTGAGTATCTCTAGGATGTAATCCGATACTTGGTTCATCTAAGATATACATAGAACCAACAAGTGCACTACCAAGTGATGTTGCCAACTTAATACGTTGATATTCTCCTCCTGATAAGGTACTTGTTAATCTATTTAATGTCAGGTATCCTAAACCGACTTTATTCATATATTGAAGTCGGTTTTTGATTTCAGCTAATAATCTATCTGCAATTTCATGATCGTGCTTATTAAGTGTAATTTGATTAAAATATTCACTAGCTTCTGCAATAGGCATTAACACAACATCAATAATAGACTTATCGTTGATTTTTACATAAGCTGCATCTTTTCTTAGCCTAGAACCATGACATTCAGGACAAACAGTTCTTCCTCTGTAACGAGAAAGCATTACTCTATATTGAATTTTATGGGTTTTTGATTCTAGGTGTTTAAAGAAGGCATTAATTCCTTTAAATTTCCCTAAACCATTCCATAATATATTTTTTTCTTCTTCTGATAGATCTTGATATGATCTGAAAATTGGGAAACCAGTTTCATGCGATGCATCTAAAAGTGGTTTTATCCATTTTTTCATAGTTTCTGTTCTCCATGGAGCAATAGCATCATCTAAAACAGAAAGTGACTTATCTGGAATGACTAGATCAGCGTCTATTCCTAAAACTTTACCAAATCCTTCGCAACGTTTACAAGCGCCATAAGGATTGTTAAAGCTAAATAAATTGACACTTGGCTCTTCAAATAGAATACCGTCAGCCTCAAATTTATCAGAAAATAAATGAGAGATAGGCTCTTTCCCTTTTTGAACTATTTGAATACGACATTCTCCACGGCCTTCAAATAATGCAGTTTGAACAGAATCTGCTATTCTAAATTGATTTTCTTCATCACCTTTTTTAACAGCATTTCGATCTATTAGCATCTCAAGATCTTCTAAGGCAAATTTTTCACCTTTTTCAATATTTTCAAGAAGCTCTTCAATAAATAAAGTTTCACCTTTTGCTATTACTCGGGTAAACCCTTGTTGTAAAAGTAATTTCAGAACTACATCTAAAGTTCGTCCTTCTTGTAATGCAAGAGGGCAAGAAACAATAAAGCGAGTTCCTTCATCAAAATCATGAATATAATTTACAATATCCGTTACATTAGATTTACTAACTTCTTTACCAGATACAGGAGAATATGTTTTGCCAATTCTAGCATAGAGAAGTTTTAGATAATCATAAATCTCTGTAGTTGTTCCTACTGTTGATCTTGGGTTTTTTGTTGAAACTTTCTGTTCTACAGCAATGGCAGGGCAAATACCTCTAATATATTCCACCTCTGGTTTTTCCATTCGACCAAGAAATTGACGTGCATATGAACTCAAACTTTCAACATACATTCGTTGCCCTTCGGCAAATAAAGTATCAAAGGCTAAAGAGGATTTACCAGAACCTGAAACACCTGTTATAACAACAAAACTATTTCTTGGTATGGATACATCAACATTTTTTAAATTGTTGACACGGGCACCTTTAACGATAATGTATTCTTTGGGGTTGAGTTGGTCTACTGAGCGCATATAAACGGTCTAATGTGAACTACAAAAACAGATTATAAAATTAGCAATTCACTCGCATTAATTGTCATGTAATTGATAAAATTTAGATAAGTATGCGTTAAAATCATGAAGTTGTACTATGATACAGAAAATAAATATCATCTTCATGGTACAATTTTTATTGTTCTTACTTATCAATTTGAATTGAGCAATGCTTAACTTTGTATCTAATTTTAATAAAAATAAGGATACTTAGAAGTCAGGCATCCTTTAAAAATAGATTATAAATGACTTTTATTCTTAGACTTTACTTGGTGTATGGAGTGAGTGTTTTTTCACTTGGATTAATACTTCTCTACCCTTTGTACATCGTAATAATATTATCGCCAAATAAGCGTTTGCTAAAGTTTTCCTATTATTTAAATAAAGTATGGTCAACTTTAACTTACATTTTAATTTTTATACCTGTTCGTAAAGAATATAGATCTGAGTTAACTAAAGGTCAGTCTTATGTGTTTTTGGCAAATCACTCTTCATTTTTAGATATTCCTGCTGTTCAGGTTTTAGTAAACCAACTAGTAATATTTTTAGGTAAAGAAAGCTTAACAAGAATACCTTTGTTCGGTTGGATGTTTAAAAATATCCATATATGTGTAGATAGAGGAAACGCTGTGAAGACAGAGAAAATGTTTAGACAGTCTATTGATACATTAAATAATGGTTTTTCTATTGGTGTATTTCCCGAAGGAACTCAAAATAGAAAACCTCCTGTATTACAAAGGTTTAAAGATGGAGCTTTCATTATAGCAATTAGAGCACAAAAGCCAGTTGTTCCTGTCACTTTAGTAACTAATTGGAAAATATGGCCTGCTTTAGGGCCCACTTTACATTGGCATCCTTTAACTCTAATTCAGCATGAACCTATTTCTACTGAAGGTATGACTTTGGATGATGTGAAAATGTTAAAAGAGAAAGTGAAAAATATAATTGAAGGAGAATTAATAAGTCAGTTAGGAAAAGCATATACTAAAAAGCAATAATCTCTTAGTATCTTGAGTCTATGTTGCGATTTTTTTAAATTATTCCCTTACTTTGTGTGAGTAGTGTAATTAAAAGCTGCATATTTTATGATTATTGATAAGGAGAGCATAGAGAAAATTGCTCATTTATCTCGCTTAGAGCTAGATGAAACGAGTGAAGAAAAAATGCTGAAAAGCATGAATGAAATTGTGGAATGGGTTGCCAAACTAGAAGAAGTAGATACTGAAGGAGTAGCACCACTTACACATATGACTGATGAACAAAGTGTATGGCGTGAGGATATTGCCAAACATACATTAAGTCATGAAGATGGATTGAAAAATGCTCCAAAACATGATAAAGACTTTTTTAAAGTCCCGAAGGTTTTGGATTAATGAATACAAAAAAGCCCAATGAATAATTAATTCATTGGGCTTTTTTTTACTATCAACTAATTATAAATTATTGATTAATGGTAATTCTTGTGTCATGCTTAAATCAATTACTGTATTTAATTGACTCATGATTTGAGAAAAACGAGCAGCTGTTTGCGTAGAAACTACTTTTTTCATCTGCTTATAATATTTTTGATTTAATGTAATTTCTTGCTTATTTAATTTGAAAGCAATACTCATTAATTCATCTGTTCTTTTTGCATCAAGAGTTTCAAAACTTTCAGCATATTCTTTTAATAACGCATATTGCTCATTAAGAATTTTGCTTTGATCGTATTCATACTTATCATAAACAGGCCAAAATTTTTCAGCTTCAGCTTCAGACAAATTCATATTTTCCTTTAAAACACCTCTTTTTTCTGCTTTAATAAGAGTTTTAATAGTTTCAAAATCCATATTTTGACCTTGAACTTGAGTTGATAAAGAAGGAGATTGTGCGTAAAGACTGAAGCTTGCAAATAATGCAACTATCGTGATAATAATTTTTTTCATATTTTTTTATTGATTGTGTTCAAATTTGAACGTGAATTTTTTTGAAGAGTTCACTACTGGGTCTTAAAAAAAACTAATTTCCGTATAATTATCATTAAAAAGAAGCTGAATCGATTTTTTATAAACATTCGTTTACAGATTTTCTTCTAAAGTTCTTAGATACAACGAGTTTTTATTTTAAAGTTAACCACTGTTCTGGATCTAATTTTTCTCCATTCATATTCCATATTTGAAACTGAATCTCGAAGAATCCATCAATATTTTTTCCTGCTTTACCAATAACTTTATTTTTAGAAATGACATCTCCAACATTTACTTTTACTGTTTCTAATTTAGAATAAACTGTAAAATAATCGCCATGTCTTAACATTACTACATTTTGTAAGTTAGGTACTTTTGTTACCGCAGTCACAACACCATCAAATACACTTTTTACTTCAGCATTTTCATAAACTCTTAAATCAATACCGTGGTTTTCTATTGTCACTCCACTGAGTACTGGGTGTGGACGAACACCAAAATGATTAGCAATAACAGCGTCTTTAACAGGCCAAATTAATTTCCCTCTTGTTTCTGAAAAGCTAACAGATATATTTTTGCTGTTTATTTCAGGCTTTTTATTTGAACTAGGTTCTTTTATTTCATTAAAGTCATCGTTCTTATTCTTCTTAACACTTGATGTTAAAGCAAGCATTTGACGTTGTAATTCAATAAGTGCTTTACGTTCTAATTTTAGTTTTTGAGCTAGTTCTACTTCTTTTTTTCTTAGATCAGTTACAACTTGTTCTTGCCTATTTTCTAATTTTTGAAGAGCTTTTAACTGTGTGTTTTCTTCAACTAGTAATGCTGACTCTTCTTTATTTCTTGCTTCTAATTCAATTTTTTTACTAGCTAGCAATTCTTGAGACCTCTCAATTTCTAAAATTTGTTTCTTACGAACGTCCTTATAATGTTCAAGATAATTAGCTCTGCGAACAAACTGGCTAAAATTATCACTAGAAAAAACATAAGCTAGTTGTTGAAGGTCACCACCTGTTTTATAAACTGCATAAACCAATTCAGCATATTCTTCTTTAAGAATGCTAATTTTTAATTGTAAAGAATCTATACTATTACTTGCTGCAATAGCCTCTGATTGAGCCTTCTTAATTCGGGTTTTTATTTGGCCTAAAAAATGTGCTCTACCTTCAATTTGTGCTTCAATATCGTTAAGCTCACTTAGAGAGGTTTCTTTTTTATCTTTAGTACTTTCTAGAATAGCTTCTGTTTTAGCAACCTGTTCTTTTGCTTTCTGAATTTCTTCTTGTGAAAAGACATTTGTACTAATAATAGTTATCCAAATAAGTAATATAATTCTCTTACTCATTATATATATTATAGATTTTCTTTTTAAAGGTACGGATAGAAATAAAAGACAATACTTAATATTTATATTTAAAACGCTTTTTTCAAATGAATCCGTACTTTTGGCTTACTATATTCATAAAATTAATGATATAGCTAAATAATTTTGATACTTCGAATAAGAAATTAACAATTGGGGAAAGAATTTATCATAAAACGTTATACTGATGACGATAAAGAGCGTTGGAATAATTTTAACGAAAGATGTGTTCAACAACATTTTTTCTTTAATCGGAATTATATGGATTATCATAAAGATAGATTTTCTGATTTCAGTTTAATTATTGAAGATGTAAATAAAAATATATTGGCTCTTTTTCCTGCTAACAGGGCAGGAAATACAATTTATTCACATCAAGGATTAACTTTTGGAGGTTTACTTTATTTACCTCGAACATTTGTACAAAAGATAATTGATATTCTTTCAGCAATAGAAGCGTTTTATAGTTCTTTCCAGATCGAAAAAATTATATATAAAGCTATTCCGCATATTTATAAATTAGAACAGGCTGAAGAAGACTTGTATGCTTTGTTTAAAAATGGATGGAAATTAAGAAGAAGAGATTTTAGTTCATTAATTGTTTCTAGTAAAAAGTGGGTACCAGACCGTTCAAGAATTAAAAACAATAAAATTGCTATAAACAATAGGATTGAGGTTAAGTACTCTACAGATTTATTTAGCTTTTGGTGTTTACTTTCCTCCAATTTAGAATCAAGGCATGGAGTCAAGCCTACACATTCATTAGGAGAAATTAAATTGTTAGTTGATCTATTTCCAGATAATATTAAATTAATAGGAGCTTTCATAGGTGATGAAATGTTGGCCGGTGCTGTTATTTTTTTTACAGATGAGGTATTGAAAATACAATACTCTGTTAACTCCGTAAGAGGGCGGGAGGTAAAAGCATTAGATGCACTTTTTATTGAACTAATTAAACTTAATCAGAAAATATTTTTAGATTTTGGACACTCATGTGAAGAAGAGGGGAACCTACTTAATGAAGGTTTAGCAAGGTTTAAATATAATTTTAATGCAGAAGGTCTTGTCTTTGACACCTATGAAAAATCTCTTTAGTTTATTAATCTTTAATTTCGAAAATTTTAAATTCTTGGAGATAAGCAGATTACTTCTCAACTTTGTATTATGGACGAAATAGTTAATAAAGTAGCACAGAGTGCTTTAATTTCTTTTGATCTAGAAGATTTAAAAAGAACTGAAGAACGAGTGCTTTTAGATATAAAAGATCAACTCTTTCAGGGGTTGGTACTTAGAGAAAAAGATTTTAGAGGCTTTATCAAAGAACATGATTGGAAACGATATCAAAATGTACATGTAGCCATTACTTGTTCAGTTGATGCAATTGTACCAACATGGGCATATATGCTTATAACCACTCGTTTAGAGAAATATGCAACCACAATAGTTTTTGGCAACTTAGAAAGATTAGAACAAAAACTATTTGAAAATTCTATTCGAGAATTAGAAGTTGATCGATTTAAAGATAAGCCTGTAGTAATTAAGGGTTGTAGTGAAGATGTTCCTGTATCTGCTTATGTTGACATTACTGAGCGCTTGAGGCCTGTTGTAAAGTCGATTATGTATGGAGAACCTTGTAGCACAGTGCCTATCTATAAGCAACCACGTAAAAAATAAAAAAATGGCTAACCTCTAAAAAGAATAAAGGTTAGCCATTTTTTATATCGAATACCTGATAAAATCAGATTCTTAATTGTAATTGCATAACAAAAAGCCCTGCATTATCTGTTACTTTTAATTCTTGCTTATCATTTTCCATGTAAATAGGACGTAATGAATATGCTGCAGTTAATTTTACGTTCTGACCTATTATAGCCCAGTTTACTCCATAATCACTTTGGAAAGAAGCTTCATCTAACCCTTCTAAATTTTTATAAGTAAAGGCAACGAATGGCTGAATCTTTTTTTCTGAATCGTATATAGTTTGAGGTAATGTATAACCTATTTCTGTATGAAAAATACTTCCTGTACCATGTGAAAATTGAGCAAAACCAGCTCCTTGTGGAGGTGTTGTACTGTTAGGATCACTAGCAGCAAACCCGCCTAAAACATGCGAAGTTCTTAAATAATCATCACCATATTGATAGTTATAATAAACAGCATAAGCTGTTAAACCTCCTTTACTATGACCTAATGGAGTACTTAGGAAAACATCTGCAGCAAACTTTGTAATATTATTTGTTTCCATTACAAAATCTCCGTTTATATCTTCTTTATAAGTTCCAGTTCCTCCAGGTTGATATTGAAAACCAGCACCAATATTGAAAACTCTTTTTTGTCCGAAGTAATTCATTTGACTTGCTCCAGAAACAGATTGAGACTCTATGTCCCAAAATTGCCAGAATAAATACCCATTATAATTATAATTGGTTTGTTTTAAAAGATGCGTGTCACCAACTTCAATTTGTCCATTATTTGCAAAAGATTCCATTTCAGCTTCATTCATTGGTTTACCACCATAGCCAACTGTTCCAGCATCTGCACTAATAATTGGTTTATTGATTGAAAACTGATACCCTAACTTTTTTAAAGTTACACCTCTTACAAAAACACCCATCTGTCTTACAATTGCATCTGTTCTATTAACCTCAGGGAAGTTAAAGCCGGGGTTATCCAGAATAAGGTAATTATTAGAACCAACTCTTGATAAACGAGAAAGCCCTTGCCAAAAGTGAATACCACCACCAACGTAACTTTTATCTGCAATTTTCATCTGTCCTTGGAAGTCGTGTACGTACACGTTGTCATAAATAGATGAATATGTACCATCACTTGTAGCACCAAAGTGAGCAAATAATAGATATTTACCTTCAATATTAGCATAGAACATTGTTCTAATTCTACGCATAGCAAAATCACTGAAGTTATTGATAGGCTCTTGTGATAGCTTATCAATAGTTCCTGGGTTAGTTTCTCCCGCTCTCCACCACGTTTGAATACCAATTATTGTTTTAAAATAAGATGTTTTTTCTTTATTAAGATCTAAACGAAGACCACGCTTAAAAACATCAACACTTTTTTCGTATGATGTTTTCTCTTGTTTAATTTCAGTCTCTTGTTCTTCTTGTGCAAAAATTGATAATGAGATAAGAGTTAAAATTAATACAGATAATAATTTTTTATTCATGTAATGATAGAGTTCAATAATAATGTTCTGCAAAGATATTGTAGATACATTTCATAAAAAAGGTGAAGAATCTCTATCTATTGATATATTAACATGATTTCAATCATAAAATTCCTTTAACTCTTGTTCTACACGAGCCATTTTATGTTCAACTATTTTTCGGGTATGATGGTCTATCCAATGTTCTTTATTGATCACATTTGTGTTTATACTTTCATAAGAAATATATGGAATTCCAAGAGCTTCAAATTCAATTTGAAGATGATCTTCAATAATCACAAAATTGGTATGTATATCATTACTTAATTGATATACCTCAATAAGTTCATTTTTAATACTATCTCTTATTTTGTTTCTAAACTTAGCGATCTCAAATTTTTCTCTTTCTCTTTGTTCAATTATTTCAATATCAGGAATCGTATATTCAGAAAAAGAATTCCAATATTTTTCGAAATTAACATCAATTACATTTTGAGAAAAGCCAGAAAATGAAAGGAAAGTAAAAGCAATTAAGGTAATAAAATGTTTCATGATTGGTAATAGTTTGGGTTTACTCTACACCATCATAAACTAAATTACAGTACTTAAGTTCAAGAAAATTATTTTTTATATGTAATAAATAGAAGCGTAAAAGAGTTTTTCGTTTTGTATGTATTAAGCATTCTTCTTTTAGCTAAATTTAAATGAGCATTTTATATAAAAAAAGCCTTTACGCACCAATTGCGTAAAGGCTAATCTATATGTTACAATTATTATTGCTTACAAGTGAATACACTCGTCATATGCTAAGGCTGCAGCCTCCATTACCGCTTCAGATAATGTTGGGTGAGGGTGAACAGCTGTAATAATTTCGTGACCAGTTACTTCTAATTTACGACCAACAACTGCTTCAGCAATCATTTCTGTAACATTAGAACCAATCATATGACATCCTAACCATTCGCCATATTTAGCATCAAAGATAACTTTAACAAAGCCTTCTTTATGACCAGCGGCACTTGCTTTACCTGATGCAGAGAATGGGAATTTACCAACTTTAATTTCGTAACCTGCTTCTTTAGCTTGTTCTTCAGTATAACCTACAGAAGCAATCTCTGGTGATGCATAAGTACAACCAGGGATGTTATTGTAGTTCATTGGCTCAGGAGACATACCTGACATTTTTTCAACACAAATAATACCTTCATGAGATGCTACGTGTGCTAAAGCAGGTCCTTTAACAATATCACCAATTGCATATACAGAAGGAATATTAGTTTGATAGTAATCGTTGATTAGAACTTTACCTTTGTCATGTGCAACACCAACTTCTTCAAGACCAATGCCTTCTAAGTTAGTTTCAACACCTACAGCAGAAAGAACAACATCACATTCGATTACAGTTTCTTTTCCTTTTTTATTGTCAGTAATTTTAACAACACAGCCTTCACCTTCTGTTTCCACAGTTTGAACAGCAGCATTTGTCATTACTTTAATACCTTGTTTTTTGAAGTTACGCTCAAGCTCTTTAGAAACGTCAGCATCTTCGTTAGGTACGATACGTGGTAAGTATTCAACTACAGTTACTTCTGTACCAATAGAGTTATAGAAGTATGCGAATTCTACACCAATTGCACCAGAACCCATTACAACCATTTTCTTAGGTTGGTTCTCAAGAGTCATTGCTTGACGGTAGCCAATTACTTTTTTACCATCAATTTTGATATGAGGAAGTTCTTTTGCTCTACCACCAGTAGCTAAGATGATTTTATCAGCATCGTAAACAGTAGCATTACCTTCAGCATCAGTTACTTCAACTTGCTTAGGACCTACTAATTTACCAAAACCTAAAAGTTTCTCAATCTTGTTCTTTTTGATTAAGAACTCAACACCTTTACTCATTCCTGCAGCTACACCACGGCTTCTTTGAACCATTGCAGAAAAATCTGCTTCTGCGCCTTCTACATTAATACCAAAGTCTTTTGCATGGTTGATATATTGAAATACTTGACCACTTTTTAAAAGAGCTTTTGTAGGGATACATCCCCAGTTAAGACAGATACCACCGACTTCAGCTTTTTCTACAACCGCTACTTTCATTCCTAGTTGAGAAGCACGGATTGCTGCTACGTAACCACCTGGGCCGCTACCGATGACAATCAGATCAAATTTTGTTGCTGACATAATTGATTTACTTATTAATATAATTTTTCGTTTTCTGTTTCGTGTGGCAATTTCGTAAAAATTCCCATGCAAAAATACACCTTAGTGAACAAAATAAAAATGATGAACCAAATCACTTTAATATTCCGTACTTTTGTATAAAGAAATAAGTTTAAAAAATAAATAATAAAGAAGATGAAAAGAGCACCATTTTTCAAGCTTCTCCAGTATCGCACATTTAATTTTACCACTAGACACTACGATGCTGAAAAAGAAGAAAGAGACGCAAGAATAAAAGCACTAAGAGAAAAATATACCGACCAAGGGAATAAAGAGAAAAGTGCAGAAGGATTAGAAAGAAGTATCTCATTTTCAAAAGAAAGAGCCAGGAGAACAGAGCGTAAACCTATCTTAATTAGAGCTGCTATATTAGTAGGTATATTTGCATTGCTTTATATGTTTTTTAAATAGCAATTATTTGAAAATCAATTGTTAGTAATTGTTCAGTCTGTTGTTAACAGTCTTTCTATTATTAATGAGTGGAATCCTTTTTTAAATACTATATATTTGCACCACTTGATTGATGGGCTTGTGCTGTCAATCTTTATTACTTCATACTTCAGAGTTTATAATTCATGTATATAGCAATAGCCGGAAACATAGGATGTGGAAAAACCACTTTAACCCAACTGCTTTCAGACCGTTTTGGTTGGAGAGCATTGTTTGAAAGTACAACTAATAATCCTTACCTAGAGGATTTTTACGAAGACATGGAAAAATGGGCTTTTCACTTGCAAACCTATTTCTTAAATCACCGTTTTGAACAAATTCAGGAAGCAACAGTAGATAATCCGGTTATTCAAGACAGAAGTCTTTACGAAGGAACTTATGTTTTTACAGAGAACTTAAGACGCTCTGGGTTAATTAATCAACGTGATTTCGAAAACTATACAGCTTTATCGAAATTATATGAAAATAAAGCAAATGCTCCTCATTTATTAATTTATTTAAGAGCAGATGTTGAAAAGCTTCATAAAAATATTCAAAAAAGAGGTCGTGATTACGAACAATCTATCCCTTCAGAATACCTTTCTAACTTAAATGAATTGTACGAAGAGTGGATTGGTAATTATGATAAAGGTGGTTTATTAGTTGTAGATGTAAATGATGTGGATTTTGTAAATAACCCACATGATTTTGAAAGAATAGCATCTGCAATCGAATCAGCAATGCGTATCAGAAAGTCGCCAATGGGCTCAATGATCTAATTACTCAATTGAATAAAATATTTTAATTATGTACATAGCAATCGCCGGAAATATAGGCAGTGGCAAAACAACATTAACAGGTAAGTTAGCAGAGCATTTTGGTTGGGAACCTAGATACGAAAGTGCAGATGATAACCCATACTTAGAAGATTTTTATGAGGATATGTCCCGTTGGGCATTCCCTTTACAAGTATATTTCTTAAATAGCAGATTCCGTCAGGTAATGGAAGTATCTAAAAATGATGCTCCAATTATCCAAGATCGCTCTATTTATGAAGACGCTCATATATTTGCTCGTCAGTTAAATAATGACGGACACTTGACTGATAGAGATCAAGAATGCTTTAATAAAGTATTTAATTCTGTAACAGATCATGCACCTGCACCAGATTTATTAATTTATTTACGTACATCTGTTCCTCAATTAATAGATCACATTCGTAAACGTGGGCGTGAATATGAACAAAGTATATCTAGAGCTTACCTTACAGGATTAAATGAATTTTACGAAGAGTGGATTTCTAATTATGATCAAGGTAAACTATTAGTAATTGATATGGAAGATCTAGACTTTGTTGAGAACAAAGCTGATTTTGATCAAATTATTGGAAGTATTGATGCTGAATTGCAAGCAGCAAAAGCTCGTGTATAATTCTTAATAGAATTAACGATTTCTAGATAGTGTATGTTATTCAATTAGTATACACTATTTATATGCTCTTTTTTAAATTAGTAGCATAAACCTCTTTTATTATCAATCAAAAAAAAGAACACTTTTAGGTGTTGCCATACAATATGCAGTACGTTGCTATCGCAGGAAATATAGGATCGGGTAAAACGACTTTAACAAAAATGCTTTCAGAACATTTTGGATGGATAGCAGAATATGAAAGTACGGCCGACAATCCTTACTTAGAAGATTTTTATACGGATATGAGAAGATGGGCTTTCCATACTCAAGTTCGTTTTTTAGATAATAGTTTTCAGCAAGCTGTAGAAATTAGATCTAGTAAAACCCCAATTGTACAAGATCGTTCTTTTGATGAAAACGCATATATTTTTGCAAGAAACCTACATACTTCCGGTCAGATGGATGATAGGGATTTTGAGTCGTATTGGAAGCTTTTTACAACAATGTCCTCCCAATTGCCAAAACCCGATTTATTAATCTACCTTGATACGGATTATGATCGTTTAAACTCACAGATATTAAAACGAGGAAGAAGTTACGAACAATCTATACCAGAAGAGTATTTAAGAAATTTGAATACTTTATATAATGAATGGATAGATACTTACGAAGGACCTCTTCTAAGAGTAAAAATGTCGGAACATGATTTTGTAGAACAATCAGAAGATTTTTATAAAATTGTAAATGATATTGATAAAGCTCTAGCGTTAGTAAAATAAATATCTAAAAATATAGTTTAAGTGGCCTCATCATCTATTAAAAGGTGTTGAGGCCACTTTTTTATACTTAAAATTTTAATTATGCAAGATATTATTCACTTAGATGTATTTGTTGTTACAGCTTTAATTTTTGTAATGACACCAGGTATTGATACTATTTTTGTTTTAAATAAAGCCATTAGTGAAGGTAAAACAATAGGCGTGTATTCTACATTAGGAATAAATGTAGGAGTGATGGTTCATACTTTTTTAGCTGCAATGGGACTGTCTATTATTATTACTCAGTCTGCAATTGCATTTCAATTAATAAAATACTGCGGAGCAGCCTACTTATTTTACTTGGGTATAAGTAGCTTAGTAAATAAGAAAGAATTAAATATTGATTTAGGTAAAGGTAAAGAGCAAAAGTCTAATAAGGAGCACTTTTTTAATGGAGTAGTTACAAATGTGTTAAACCCTAAAGTGGCACTTTTCTTTTTATCATTTTTTCCTCAATTTATAAAAGAAGAGGCAATAGGTAATGCATTGCCATTTCTTATTTTAGGTAGTGTCTATGCATTTATAGGAGTAGTGTGGTTTCTTATAATTACATATTTTTCAACACTTTTCTCAAGAAAATTAAGAAGTAATAAAAAGTTTAATACATATTTAAATAAATGTTCTGGTATTGTCTTTTTAATGATGGGAATTAAAGTGCTGTTCAAAAATAAATGATTAATTATCGGACAGTCAGTTGTTTACTTGTAATGCTGTAGACGTAAGTTTATCAATCATTTTAATAATAGATACTGGAAATCTGTTAAGAATAGTGATTAAAAGTGAATATAAAGACATTAAAAGGATGTTTTTTATAATCATATTACGATAAGAATATATAAAGTAGTATCTTTGCCCCTCGATGAAAAATCGGATTTATGTTTAATTCTACTGTTTTGAACAGTGGGGTTATAAATTTATTTATTTAATGATGTTAATAGCATTAAATTGATTTTTATGTAAAACTGACATAATCAGCCTATTAATGAACTTTTATAGTTGCTGTTTTTGTTAATGCTACTGAAAATCAAGCTGTTTAGCTAAAAAAGTGAGTAATGCAGTGAATTCGGTTTGCCATTTTGCTTAAGTATGATTACTTTTGCAAGCCGAAAAATTCTAATCTTACATAGTACGATGAAAAGAACATTTCAACCTTCAAGCCGCAAGAGAAGAAACAAGCATGGTTTCCGTCAAAGAATGCTTTCAGCAAACGGACGTAACGTTCTTGCAGCGAGAAGAAAAAAAGGAAGAAAAAGCCTTACAGTTTCTGATTCTAGAAAACATAAGGCGTAGATAGCACTCTAAAGTAGAGTGTGTTTCAGAACACTAAAAATTTAATGTGATGAAAACTCGTGTCGCAAAAAAGATCTTGTCTAAACAAGAGAAATTAAATTACAACAAAGGTCAAGTTCAAAAAGCTGAACGCCTTGTTGCAAAAAAACAAAAAGCTGCCGCTAACGCGTAATTACTTTACGTAAGCAGCTTTTATCCATGCGTCTCTGTGAGGTGCATTTGCACCTCGCGGAAGCCCGCGCATAGGTCAAAAGCTGAAGGTTCGGCGGCAGCAAGTACGACGAACCTTCACTTTTTTGTTTATAGACCTATCAAAATAATGTGTTTAATCACATATCAATTCTTATGGAGCACTCACCTTTACCTACGTATGATCGTCCCACTTTCCCAAAGTGCGAGCATCTAAAGAGTAAAAGTACAATAGAGCAGATGTTCAAATCAGGACAATCTGTTTTTTCTTTTCCGTATAAGGTGTATTATACATTATCAACAGATGTATCTAAAATCCATATCCCTCCTAAAGTTTTAATTTCAGTTTCTAAACGAAGCTTTAAAAATGCCACAGATCGTAATAGGATAAAAAGGCAGATTAAAGAGGCTTATCGTTTAAATAAAACCATCTTACAGCCTAAAGAAGATTCTTCACAACAACAAGTGATAGAAGCCATCTCTTTTGTGTATGTTTCAAGAAAAAAAGAGCCTTACCCATTCTTAGAAAGAAAGATGAAGGCTTCTTTATATAAACTTTTTGATGTTGTTAATACTACCCCAACACATCAAGAAGTACCTGATAAAAAATAGATATTATATTAGTGGCATCTCGTCGAGTTGACTTAGATTATATCTTTCAATAATATCAATTAATTTTTCTGCATACCTTGGGTCTGTAGCATATCCTGCTTGTTGTAACCCACGTGCCCAACTTTTATAATCTGTAGGGTCTAGCATAAATAGACTATTATACCATATCCTAGATTTTAAAAATTTACCATGATCCTCAAAAGAGGCATAAACCGATGAATAAGAACGAAAGCATTCTTCAGGCGAATCGTCTTGATGTGTAATAGAATTTCCTTTCCATTGTTCTCCACATTTAATTCCAAAATGATTATTGGATATTTTAGAAAAAGAACTATTTCCATAAGCTGATTCTAGCATTCCTTGGGCAATTATTATACTTGCAGGAATGTTGTATTTGTGCATCGAGATTACAGCAAAGTAACCATATTGTGATAAGTAATCTTTTTGCGACATCACTCTTTTCTCCGTCTTTTCTTCTGGAGTTTTGTTATTTATTGATATCGCCCATGAATTAGTTGAAGATACAGTAATACATACACACAGAATTGAGAGTAAAGACAATCTGTAAAAAATCATAAGTGTAAGTTGTAAGTAAAGTATTTTAAAATAGGGTAATTAAAAGAGTAAAGGGGTAAATTTACTAGTACTAAAATTAGGGTCAAATTGACTAAAAATAAAAAGATCAAGTAATTAAATGAATACTTTCTCATTAATTACTTGATCTTTAGTTTATTATTTTTTTCGCTTTAATTTCTTGATTTTTTTTGCAAACTCAAGCAAACTATCTTTCCTACTGGCTCGGTATTTCCAAACTATATCAAAGGGTTTAAGTTCTGGAGCATTTTCGGCTCCAAAAGTAACCGCAAAGAAACGACTATCCTTAGATTGAGCTTTTCGGAGTTTATGTAATACACTTGTTTCAAACTCAGGAATCTTACCGTCAGTAATTAAAATCAGATCAGATTTACTATATGCTTCTGTTTGCATTTCATCAATGGCTTTGTGTAAAGCAGGACCTGCATTTGTTCCGGCACTGAAAGACATTGATAAAAATTGAATAAGAGGTTCCAAACCATCTTGTAAGTTACTCAAGTCAATTTTTCTAATCTCTTGTTCAGAAGCACCAAAAGAAAAGAGAACACAGGCTCTTTTATTTTCTAGAGCCATTTTCATTATAGCAAAGCATAGCGTTTTAGAAATTTGCTCTGGTTTACCTAACATGGATGCACTTGTATCTACACACAAGATAACTGGCCCCATTACATCTTCTTTAGTACTTGTTTTTTGTGTTTGAGTACCTTGATCAATTTTGGGGGGAGTATCTTCTGCTTTTAACTCAAAAGTTTGAAGCTTATGTTCTACAAATTTTTTATAGAAAATAAGTTCTGTTTTTTCGTTTCCTAAAAGGGCTGCCTCAGCAGGTAGAATTTGAGAGAGGTCATCACTTTCATGAACACCAATTAGTGATTCTTTACCGTGTGTAAAGTTTCTTCTAAAGGGTTGAATAGATATTTCTTCTAATTGTTCTCTTTCTTCTTCTAATTCAGCACTTGCATATCTACCAAGGAGGTCTACAAGTTCTTTTAGCATTTCTTCGTCTTCAAGTAAGCGGTCATACCTAGATAATACTTCAAATCCCGTACTTTGCCATTTACCTTTTGCTTTTTCAAAACCTAAACCGAGGTGATCCATCAATTGACTAATCAATTGTTGCGATTTATCGAATTTAGAAGCATTATCACTGAGTTTTTTACGCAAATCATCTTGACGTTTTTGCATTTTACCTCCCAACATCTTCCTAACACTTTCCATTATTTTAGAAAAGGTACTTTTAGATGATTTACCTTTATCTCCGCTTGAGTTACCAGGTCGCATTCCAAAAGGTAAAGTAAATTTTTTCTTTTGGCGTTGAGCGGGTGGAGGAGAAGAGGTAGTTTCTGATATTTCGACAATATGAGTGACTAACTCTTTTACAACATGCTCCCTTAAAGAAGCATGTCTTTGTATAGAATCTTGTAATCCTGGAGTTTCTAAGATATCATCAATGATGTGTTTGTAGCCGAGAGCGGTATCGGAAAAATCAGAGTTTTTAAATTTTAAAGTATGCCCTTTTGCCACTTCAGTAAGGTATGAACCTAAAATATTTCGATCTTCAGAATCACCTAAAGAAGAAAACATCTGAAATTTCTCAATCTCATCAAAAGATGTCTTATCCGCCATAACTACGTTTTAATTTTTCTGTCTGAAGTTTATAATTCAGTACTTGTTTCCAGAGGTCATTTAAACTTTCATCAATTAAAGATCTCCAGTTTTCTGATAAGAATATATTCTTACCAACACCTTCTTCTCTACTATGTCTCATCTCTTCAATTTCATGAGAAATTTTATCCAAATAATTTAATAATTGATCTGCTTCTCTATTTAAATTAGATTTTATATCATCAGTAACTTGGACAGAGACTTTTCCTACTTTATGTTCTTTTGTAGATTTTAATTTGTACTTATGGTACTCAAAATCTAGGCGTACTTCAATTTCAGTATCAGAAATTCTACCAACTGTAAAAGGTTCTGTTCTTCCTGTAGATGTATAGAGCATAACATCTGATGCACCTCGACCAAGCATTTCAAAATCGTCTGCAAGGATACGGTTATTAAGGCTAGAAAAGCCATCAATTTGATAGTATTCTCCATCAATTAAATGAGGAGCTTCAACCAATAATTCTTTTTCTACTTTTGTTTTTTCTTCAACAATTTGTGCGTAATTGTCTAGTTGAGCTTTAACAGTATCCATACTGTATTTTGCACTCCAACCGTATTTCTGAACAGATCTTGTAACCCATTGCCTTACCATATCAATTTGATCTGGAGAATTCCAAATACAGTTAGATATTAGGAAGCAGTCTGATAAATCAACTTTTGAACGTCCGTTCATAAAAGCAGAAGTTCTTAATAATCGGACAATTTTATGCCAACGACGATCAGATACATAGATGTTTTTTTCTACTTCCGTTCCGGTAGATTGATTATAGCGTTCAATATATTTTCTGACAATAGAAATAACACTCAATACTTCTTGAGGTATTTTTACTTGATCAATAACAGTACTCCAATCGTCTACTTCTTCTTCATCAAATTTTACATCTTCGCTTACTACAGGGTTAGTAAGTTTAGAAGAAGTGATCATGTCAAAGAATTTTTGCTCATCAATAATTCTATCAACAAAAACTCTAACTAAAAATCTATCCCAAATTGCTTCTAATCCTTCACCTTTAGCAGGGAGCTCGTTTGATGCAGATAATAATGCGTGTACTTTAACCTCAATTTCTTGCTCTCCATTTCTAAATACTTTTTCATTTAGAACGGTAAGTAATGCGTTCTGAATTGATGGACCAGCTTTCCAAATTTCATCAAGAAATACAACTGATGATCCAGGAAGGTAGTTGTCTGTAAGACGTTCGTATTTATCTTCTTTACTTAATTTTGATATAGATATAGGCCCAAATATTTCATCAGGAGTACTAAATCTGTTCATTAAATATTCAAAAGAGTCGCCACCTTTAAAAGCGTATTTTAGTCGACGGGCAATCATACTTTTACCCACACCTGGAGGGCCTAGCATGAAAATACTTTCCCCAGCTATTGCACTTAGTAATGCTAATGATAGAACATCTTCTTTTTCATGAAGATCTTCCCCTAATAATTTAAGTAGTTTCTTTGAACGTTTTCTTACCTCAGAGGCAATGCTAGAGATTTCAGTCATTTGTTCGTTATATAAAACGAAGCCAATTAAAAAAATGGCTTCTTCAGTTATGTGATTTAAAATTAAGATTTCGCACTATTCTCAATAAGCATTTTTGCGAAGCCTAATTTATAGATTATTTTGAATTTGAAAAGTAACATACGTTCGTTTAGAGGGTAAAAAATTGATAAATTGATTAAAAAAAGACTTAATTGATCAGTTTGGGCAAAAAAAAGAAGGTAATTTTAGTTTTACCTTCTTCAATTTCTTTATAAACCTTTTAATTTTTTAGACTTACATTCTTGAGAATCCTTTTTTTACTTGTTGATAATCTAGGAAGTACATTACTCTTAGTGATAAAGTATTTACTTGAGCTTCACTCCAAAGTTCTTTCATATTATTGTTGAATGCATAATGCGAATTATGAGAAGAAGAACCTAATTGATTTCTCCACATAGCGGTGAAAAAACTACCAGGTAAAAATTCCCAACTGTATGATACTTCCATATTAAAAGTATTGTAGTTGGTGTCATGTTCTTTTTCTCCATCATCATTAATATCTGAATAGTCAGAAGTTAATAATTCTCCGTCTTTAGTAAGGTCATAAAAATTTTGATAATTTACTTGTCTCCAATAATGTCTTAAACGTAGTTTTAAAAACATTTTATTAGTGAAAGTATATTGTGTCCAAAAGTTATTTTCTAGTGTAGTCACATCTCTATTACCGTAAATTACATCTTCAACAACGTCATTGTCATCTTTTACTGTAGTTACGTAACCTTTCTCATTTCTTTGGTTATTCCATGAGATCGTATGGTTTAGCTCAAATTTATCTGTCATACGGTATGTTTGCCCATACCTATAGAAGTCATCAAATTGATCAAATTCTGGACGTTGCCAAAAACTTGTTCTAAAACTCATAGAATATTTTTTTCTGCCATCAGAATTAATAGTAATACCACCATCTTGTGATGGTAATTGCTTAAATCTATAGCCTTCTTCTCTTGGTCCGAAATAATCATAACTTACTTGAGGTGTTGTAGCTATGTTCATGTAAACACTCCAGAAATTCTTGAAAAGCATATCACCATCGGCCCAAACTCTTCTAGACATAAATGATCTTGGGTTATAAAGCCAGTTCTCGTCATAACCTACTCTTGCCCAGTATCTTTGATATATTCCTTTTGCTTGATAGATGTTGTAAGAAGCATTTGTTCTGATATTTATTGCATTATTAGAACCGTTAAAACCCATGTCGTTAGGATTGTATTTATCAGATTCAACATTAGTAGATGCCCAATACCTCCATTTTCCACTTACTTTTCCACCTCCAATGTCATAGCGATACCCAATAATTTTTAATTCTTCGTCTTCAGCAGTATTATCAAGCAATGGTTTAAACTCCTGACTTACTCCTCCAAAACCACGTATTCTATAAGTATTTGTACGATCAAATAAACTAAAATCACCAGAAGTTACATTCGAATTTTTATATCCTTCACCTCTATAAACATTGCTGTTCATAAAACCTACTTTAGAATTGTTGGCCAAGTTTTGTTCAATAGAGATAATATTGAAATTTGTTAGAGGGTCGGCTTTTACTTCACGTCTTTCTCCTGTAAGCGTATCCTCTATAATACCAAAAGATTCGTTAGTAATTGAGTTTAAAATACCAATACCTAATCCTTTTTCTGTTCTACCAGTTAGTTTCACAGAATTAATAAGAGGGGCGTCAGTAGGTTTAAACTTATATTCTTCATTCGTTTCTAATAAATCATCACTTGGAGCAATATGGTTTTGTCCGATACGACGTGAATAGAATTGACCCCATTTATTAAAAATGGTAGTTCCTTGTGTAAAGAAATCTCTAAATTCTCCATACTGTACCTCGTAAGCAGAGAGATTTAAAACCTCATTATCTGCTTGCACTTGAGAAAAATCGGGAACTAAACTAACATCTAGAGTAAAACTTTGTCCTAAACCTAGTTTAAGATCAGCACCACCAGAAAATGTATTTGCAATTTTATTTGATCCTTGTTTACCAACAGCTACATTACTTATGTAAGGAGATAAAGATAAACGTAATGGAGGTTTGATATCATATAATCCTCTTAAAGAGCCGAATTGGTTAACATAGCCAGATTTATTTGCATCAATATTATTCCAATAAGAGGTTTCTCCTTTTCTCTGAATTACACGTCCGAAGTTTATGCCCCAAACTTGTTCTTTAGCATCAGGCATACGTAAAGCACGGTAAGGAATGGCCATTTCTACCGCCCAACCTTCTTCATTCACTTTAACAGCACTACTCCATACTTCATTCCAGTTACCATCCCAACCAGATGTACCTCTCATTCTATCACTTTGCACACCAGAAGCACTAACTACAAATTCAAAACAGTCTTGTTGCTTATTATATGTATCAAAAGATACCACAAAAACATCTGCACCATTTCCTCCAGAATCTCTAGCTCCCATATTGGTACGGATAGAATCTGGGGCGGTATCATAAAGTTGAGCACTTACATAAATTGCGTAATCATCGTATGCTACTTGAACTTTTGTTTTTTGGTTAGATTTCTCGTTGTTATTTGGCCAATTTTGAGTAAAAAAGCCTTCGTATATGTATTTACTTGGATCATCTCCATTTAGTAATCTATCACTTACGCTAGCGGTTAAATTGGTTACATTGATTGGGTCCATCCAAACACCGTCATCTAAAACGCCATCAATTTTTGGAGCATCACTAGTTGCCCAAGCATGAAGGTTCATTCTGTGGAGTTGTGCTTTAGTTGTAGTCGTAAATACTAGGCACAATAGTATTATGAATATAGAGGATTTATGTAGGGCCAACACTTGCTATTGTTTGTTTATTTAGATTTCATTCACAATATCTAAAATTGTATAATCAACAACAACGCTGTTATATAATATTAACCAATACTATCTCTAAAAATGTTATTTTAACAAAAAATTCAAAATTGTTATCAAAAAATACCTCTACTGCGTTCAGCAATTATTTTTCAAAAATTAGGCATCTCATCTATATGAAGATCAATCAATTGTAAACAAAATTGATAAGTGTGTTTCCTTGTGTTAGCTTTGTCTTCGGAATTCACTTTTGTGATGTCCGAATTTAAGTTAATTAAGTTGTATAAGCTCAGAACTAGGAGGACTGAAAATCCTCAACCTTCTGTCTTAAAATCCAAAGTAATGAGCGGTCTGATTAAAGACATTGAAATCGTTGATAACGATAAGAAAGCAGCTGAATCGTGTGATATTCGTGTCACTGAAGATACAGCAAAGAATGGTCAGCGAAAACTTTATATAGAAAGTTATGGTTGCCAAATGAACTTCTCTGATTCGGAGATTGTAGCGTCGGTTATGAAAGAAAATAACTTTGGTACTACTTCGAATATGGATGAAGCAGACCTTGTATTTTTAAATACATGTTCAATTCGTGAGAAAGCAGAATTAAATGTACGTCAGCGTCTAACAGTTTTTAACCGTATTAAAAAAACCCGTCCGGGAATGATAATCGGTGTGTTAGGATGTATGGCAGAACGTTTAAAAACACAATTACTAGAAGAAGAAAAAATGGTAGATATCGTGGCTGGTCCAGATTCTTACCGAGACCTTCCAAAACTAGTAGGTGATGTTGATGGTGGTGATAAAGGAATTAACGTTTTCTTATCAAGAGATGAAACATATGCTGATATTGCCCCTGTAAGATTGAATTCGAATGGTATTTCTGCAATGATCTCAATTATGAGAGGTTGTGATAATATGTGTTCATTCTGTGTAGTTCCTTTTACAAGAGGTAGAGAAAGAAGCCGTGATCCTCATTCTATTGTAAAAGAAGCAAAAGAACTTTTTGAACAAGGTTACAGAGAGGTTACTTTATTAGGTCAGAATGTTGATTCTTACAAATGGTCTGATGAAGAAAACAATAAGGCCAAATTAGAAAAGAAAGAACGTGTGGGTGATGATGTTGAAGTGTTTAGCTTTGCAAAATTACTAACAATGGTTGCCGAAGTTTCTCCTGATTTACGTATTCGTTTCTCTACATCTCATCCAAAAGATATTACAGATGATGTATTGTATGCAATTCGTGATCATGAAAATATTTGTAATTACATTCACTTACCTGTACAATCTGGTAACTCAAGAGTATTGGATATCATGAACCGTACGTATGATCGTGAATGGTATATCAATAGAATTAATGCAATTCGTGAAATTCTTGGCGATGATTGTGGTGTTTCTTCTGATATGATTGCAGGTTTCTGTACAGAAACTGAAGAAGAACATCAGGATACACTTTCTTTAATGGAGTATGTTAAATTTGATTATAGCTACATGTTCTATTATTCTGAACGTCCAGGAACATTAGCAGAAAAGAAATTTGAAGATGATATTCCTTTAGAAGTGAAGAAACGTAGATTACAAGAAATTGTAGATTTACAAAGAAAGCATGCAACTGAGCGTAACAAATTAAACATTGGTCAGGTACAAAAAGTATTGATTGATGGGTATTCAAAACGTAGTAAAGAGCATTTCCAAGGAAAGAACTCAGCAAATAAAATTATAGTATTCCCTAAAGGTGATGCTAAACTTGGACAATATGTGGATGTAAAAGTACACGATTGTACAGGTGGAACATTATTAGGTGAAATGATTTAATAAGAGCGAAACACTCTTTTTATAAGGTATGAATCTTCAATTTGAATGGTTCATACCTTATTTTTTTTATGTATTTTAGGGAACAAGATCAAAGATTAACCCCTAAAAGAAATGTTGATAGAATTTTCTGTTTCCAATTTCAGGTCAATAAAAAATGAGCAGGTATTGTCCCTATTGCCATCCAGTAGAATTAGAAAAGTAGTACCTGAAAATAGATTGTTAACTCATAAGAATTACAAGAATACAGAAACGTTGGCTTCTGCAGTAGTTTTTGGTGCTAATGCATCGGGTAAAAGTAATTTATTAAGAGCGCTAGAAGCATTAGCCGTAATGGTACAAGAAGGTGGTGATACGGTTATTGGTGAAGGAGCAAAAGCATATGTACCTTTTCGGTTAGACAGACAATCCAGAGAATTACCTACAGATTTTTATATTCGATTTATTGCAGGCGATGGTATTCAGTATGAATATGAAATGTCAAGAGATATTGATCAGGTAACACATGAAGCACTTTATGCTTATCCGAAAGCAAGAAAGGTAAAATTGTATGAGCGTAATGAGGGGCAGCAAATTATTTTTGGACAGAAATTAAAAGGGGATAAGCAAAGTATTGCTAAGCACATTATGCCGTATCAGTTATTGCTAACTAAGGGAGCACAATTAGGTTTAAATCAGTTAATAGCACCTTGGTCATTTTTTAAAAATCATCTTAGAGCATATATTTTATATAAATCTGTTTATGATGACACCTTACTTCAAGGTATAGCAAAACATATTGTAAGTGATGAATCTGGTAGATTTTTAAGAAACTTATCTCGTTTAGTTAACCATTCTGATACGGGAGTAAAAGGGATTGAAGTTGTACAAGAGGATAGTGAATTAATGGGGCTTTTTGAAGGGCGACGTAGATTCAAATTAAAGACAATTCATAATTCAGAAGAAAATACAGAAGATAAAATTGCTTTTGATCTTAAAGAAGAATCAATTGGTACTAGAAAATTAGTGGCTTTGGGTGGCTTAATTTTAAGGGTGTTAGAAGCTGGAGATACATTGGTTATAGACGAACTAGATCAAAGTATGCACCCGCATTTAACAAGAGCTTTAATTAAATTATTTCATAATCCTGCAACAAACCCTAAGCGGGCTCAACTAATATTTTCTACACATGATGCATCTTTATTAAATGATGATCTGTTTAGATTTGATCAGGTATTTATATCAGAACGAACTGAAGATGGAATCACAGAAATCTCTTCTGTTTCAGATATACCACATTTAAAAAAAGAGGTACCTCTAGAAGAATGGTATTTAACAGGAAAATTTGGTGGTACACCAGCTATTAATCAAATGGCTTTAGAATTTGATTTTAAAACAAATTTAGAAGATGAGGAATAGGAGAAGAGATAAAAATAGATCGCTCCGACAACGTGTACTTATCTTATGCGAAGGAGCGAAAACAGAACCTAACTATTTTAATAGTTTAAAGCATGATGCCCAGAAAAGAAGAATCTTAACAGCTGTAGATGTAGAAGTATATCAACCTAAAAGTCATAGTCCTCTTGGTTTAGTGAAAGAAGCGATTTTAAAAAAGAAAAAAGCAATTCTTAGAGGTAACCCTTACGAAACAATTTGGTTAGTGTTTGATAGGGATTTTCATAAATACATAGAAGATGTAATAGATATGGCCAATGAGAATGATATTCAGATTATTATATCAAATATTTGTTTTGAGTTGTGGTTTTTACTTCATTTTGAAGACTTAGATATAAACAGGCATTTTCTAAAATGTGGTAATCTTATTAAGCATATTCAACAAAATTACGTAGTACGTTACCATAAAAATGGAAAGAATTATCAGAATTTAAAAGAAGAAACCCCTATTGCAATTGAGCGTGCTAAAAGGTTAGAGCAAGTTTATATAAATGGAGTTCATTCTAATTTAAAATTTCATGAGAGGGAACCATATACCAATGTTTATGTACTTGTAGAATATTTATTGGGATTATAATTACTGAAGGTTGAAAGTTTGAACAATGACTAGTTTTATAAAGTAAAAACATACGCCTACAACACCAAGAATAATTAAAAACATAAGAGAAGCAAAAATGATTAAACCTGTTGAACTTTTTTGTACATTATTAATGGCTTCGGGGTTCTTTTCGTAGTATTTTATTAATAATTGTGTATTGTTTCTATTTGCTTTATAAAAGAAATCGATAAAATCACCTACGCCTGGAATTAAACCGACTAAGTAATCAATAATTAAATTGAAAGTCATGGCCATAATTAAACGGGCTGGGATGCCATTTCTAGCAACCGTATACAAAGAAATACCAGAAATGATGATGGATAATGTATCACCAACTCCCGGTATAATACCAATAATAGGGTCTAGCCCAAAAGAAAGTTTTGTACCTGGTATTCGGACAGCTTCATCCATTATAGAACTTATTCTTTTCAGCGTTTTATATGATGGATCTTCGGTATAATGCAAGGTAGGTTTCGCCATTTTATGTAGATTGTTTGCTTAATCGTGTGATATTGGATAATTTTTTAATTAATTTGAATAAAATTAGAAATTCTAGACATGAAAAATATTACCTCAACTTTTATCTTACTACTTAGTTTTTTTATATCTCAGACAGTTACAGCTCAAGTCTATAATTATGTTGAAGATAGTACAAAAACACAACAATCTACTCAACAGGAACAATATAAGCGTCCTACAAATCAAGAAGTAGATGCATTTAAAGACCAAAAACATTCAGATAAACCACTTAAAGATAAGATTTTCTTTGGCGGAGGTTTAGGGTTTGGGTTTTCTAGTTATTATACTCAAATTGTTGTACAACCTATGGCAGGGTACATGATTACACCAAATTTCCAAGTTGGATTAGGTTTGGTTTATGAGTATTTTGAGCGTAAAGATGTTGACTACAAGGAAAATAACTATGGTATTCGTCCTTTTGCTAGATATATGATTGAGGTAAGAGATGGTTTAAGAGTTTTCCCTCAAGCAGAATATTACGGATTTAGTAATAATTATGAATATCGTGACAATATTAGTGGCGAGAAAGTAAGTGGTTCTCAATGGAGAGATCAATTCTTAATTGGTGGTGGTATCTCACAAGGAATAGGAAGAAAAGGTGGTGTTAACTTTATTGCTTTGTATGACGTTTCTTATGATGAACAATCATCTTATTATAGTTCACCTTGGGTATTTAGAATTGAAGTCGCTTTTTAGTAAAATATAGAGCAGAAGATATATAAGCGGCTCTAGGGTCGCTTTTTTTATAAGTATGAAATTAGAAATTAAAGAAATTACAGCAGCCCAAACGTGGGCAATCCGACATAAAGTAATGTGGCCAAATGAACCACTCTCTTATGTAAAGATTCCAGATGATGAAAAAGGACAACATTTAGGGCTGTTTGTAGAAGGTCAATTAACATCCGTAATTTCATTATTTATGGATGCTGATAAAAATGTTCAGTTTAGAAAGTTTGCAACTATAAAATCTGAACAAGGGAAAGGGTATGGTTCAATTTTATTGAAAGAAGTTATAAGAGTAGCAAAGGAAAGAGGTGCCTCTTTATTATGGTGTAATGCTAGAGCTACAGCAACAGTATTATATGAACGAGAAGGCTTGCATCAGACAGATTCTTCCTTTGTAAGAAAAGGAATTTTATTTGTAAGAATGGAATGTCCTTTATAAATAAAAAAGCTCACTTGAAATTTTTATCAAGTGAGCTTTTTTTTATATGCCTGCTGCTAAAATTAAATCTAAATTTTTGAGTGGTAAATCAAATTTTTCTGCCAATGCTTGGTTGGTTATATTTCCTCTATAAGCATATACCCCTTTAGTAAACCAAGGGTGTCTACGCATCATAGTATCTACATTTCCTTCATCAATTAATTTATTGAGAATTGTAGTAAAAATATTACTTATAGCAGCAGTTGCAGTTCTAGAAACTCTAGAGGCAACATTGGGAACACAATAATGAATAACACCATGCTTTTTATAAACGGGATGTCTATGATTAGTAGGTTCTGATGTCTCAAAACAGCCACCTTGATCTATACAAACATCAATTATTATGGAGTTTTCTCTCATTCCTGCTACCATCTCTTCTGTGATAATAGAAGGTGTTCGGGCACCATGTGTATGAATAGCACCAATAGCGATATCAGCTCTGCTTAATGCCTCGGCCAACGAGGTACTATCAAAAGCAGAAGTAAATAAATGAGGAAGACCTAATTCTTTTTTGAGTCTGCGGAGTTTGTAAATCGCATTATCAAACACTTTAACTTCTGCACCCATGCCTATTGCTGTTCTAGCGGCATATTCTGCAACAGTTCCTGCACCTAAGATCACTACTTTAGAAGGTGGTACACCTGTAATTCCTCCTAAAATAATTCCTTTACCACCATTATAGCTACTAAGATACTCTGCAGCAATAAGCATTACAGTACTACCTGCAATTTCGCTCATTGCTCTAACTAAAGGTAATCCACCTACTTTGTCTTCAATTAATTCAAAACCTAAAGCAGTAATTTTCCTTTTGTTAATAGCGTCAAGAACATCTCTTTTTAATTCTCTCATATGAATAGCAGATATAATTGCTTTATTCTGTTTCATATAAGAAATTTCTTCTATTGTTGGAGCAGAGATTTTTAATACAATATCTGCTTCCATAGCTTCTTTATGAGAATAGACTATAGTGGCACCTGCCTCTGCATATTCTGTATCGGAATGATTGATATGACGACCCGTATTTGTTTCTATTAAAACTTCACAACCATTGTTGACTAATAATGAAACAGCACCTGGGCGTAAGGCACAGCGTTTTTCGTCGGGGTTAAGTTCTTTAGGTATACCTATTTTTATAGGGTTACCTTTTTTATTAACGGGACCTTCCATTACTTCTTGAGGATGGAACTTAAAATAACTTTCTGTGGCTTTTTCAAAGCCGTCGCGTTGTTTGCCCATTTTTAATTAGAATAAAGTCAGTTAAACGTATCTAACAGTAATTTCTCTAGAGTTTTCGTCTAGTGTTTTTATATCAATATCTACACATTCATTAGGTAATAATCTATCAACCATAGATGGCCATTCAATTAAGCATAAATTATTACTGTATAAATATTCTTCGAAACCAATATCATAAGCTTCTGTATCGTCTTTAATACGGTACATATCAAAATGATATATAGTATCGGCAGTATCGGTCATATATTCATTTACTAATGCAAATGTGGGGCTGTTTACGTGATCAATTACACCTAAGGCAGCACAAATTTCTTTTATAAAAGTAGTTTTGCCAGCTCCCATTTCACCATGAAATAGCCAAACTGTAGGTCCTCCTTTAGTAAAGTCAATTACTTTTTGAGCGGCAGGGCCTAAATCTTCTATTGCATTGGTTTTTATAATTAATTCTTTTGAACTCATAAAAAGTCAAGGTATAACTTAAATTGTAGTATGGAACAAGGAATGTTTTCGGAATTTACTCAATTATTTCTTCCCATGCTTTGTCTATTTTAAAAACAGGCAAATTACAGGTCTTATTTCTGCAAACATACAAAGTAGTTTTTCCATTTATAGCAGAACGCTCCTTTAAAAGTGCCAAACCACTATGGTTTTTTGTTCCAAGGATAACTTTATTGGGATAATAATTTGATGCAATTTCTTGAGCGTAATTTAAACTTTGTTTTCCCACTATTGCAATTTCTACAGTTGGTTTAATATGAGAAATATAGAGTGCGGCCCAATAAGAAGAAAATTGAATATTTTTGATCATCAGGTCGTTCATTATTGCTAGCATCTGATCCGAACGTTCAATATATTTTTCATCTCCTAAAATATGACCTAAAATAAATAAATTTGTAGCCATCATACTATTAGAGGAAGGGATAACATTATCAAAAAGTTCTTTCTTTTTAGTGATTAATTTTTCACTTGATTTATCAGTATAAAAGAACATTTTCTCTTTTTCATCATAAAAATGAGAATTTGTGTATTCAGTAAGCCCAATTGCAGTAGTTAACCATTTTTCATCAAACGTTATTTGATATAAACTGATAAATCCATCAATAACAGCGGCATAGTCTTCAAGATAGCCATTAATTTTCTTAGTTGTATCATATGTTCTTAGAAGCTGATAATCTTTTAGGATCATTTTTTCTTTAATGAAAGTAGCGTTTTTTAGTGCTAAATCAAGAAATTCCTTTTCGTTTGTAGCTGAATACGCATCGCAAATTCCTTTTAAAGCTAAACCGTTCCAACCTGAAATTATCTTGTTATCTAACCCAGGTTTAATTCTATATTCTCTGTTTCTAAGTAAATTTTTTTTCCATTGAATTGTCAATTTTTCGAAAGTATTACTGTCGAGAGAATGAGTTGCTATAAATGTTTTATCATTGACTTTTTTATAAAGAATATTATTACCGTGCTCCCAATTTCCTTTTTTTTCAATATTATAATATGAAGCAAATAGAGAGAATTGATCTTTAGGAATACACTTTTGAAGTTCTTGATACGTCCAAACGTAATATTTACCTTCTTCGCCATCACTATCAGCATCTAAGGCAGCATAAAAGCCTCCATTTTTATTGAGCATTTCTCGTTTTAAAAACTGAATAGTTTCACTTATTATTTTTTTATAGGCGTTGTCTTTGGTGATACGGTAGGCATTAGCATATAAGCTTAATAATTGCCCGTTATCATAAAGCATTTTTTCAAAGTGTGGAGCAAACCATTTTGCATCAACAGAATATCTTGAAAACCCACCTCCAATTTGATCATAAATGCCTCCATTTTTAATTTTATCGAGTGTAAATAAAGTGTGATCTAAAGCTTCTTTATCATTTGTGACATGATTATACTGTAAAAGGAATTCATACAGTTTTGGCATCGGAAATTTAGGGGATTTATTAAATCCACCATCTTTATGGTCAAAACCTTTTGATAATTCTTTATAGGCTGTCTCTAATTTTTGAAGAGGAAATTGATTGTTTTCTTTTCCTAAGTCATATCGTTTTAATTCACTTTTTGCGATATGTTCTTTTAGTGCAGTTGCAGATTTTTTTATTTTATTAGGTTGAAGTTTGTATGCATTAGAAACTTGAGTTAAAAGATCTACCCATTGATCTTTAGGGAAATAAGTGCCACCATAAAAAGGTTCTTTATCAGGTGTTAAAAAAACATTGAGTGGCCAACCTCCTTGTTGTCCCATTGCATGTATGGCATCCATGTAAATTTGATCTATATCTGGGCGCTCTTCTCTATCAATTTTAATAGTAATGAAATTCTCATTCATAACTCTAGCTACAGCAGTATCTTCAAAAGATTCATGCTCCATAACATGACACCAATGGCAAGATGAATAACCAATACTAATTAAAATAGGTTTATTTTCTTCTTTTGCTCTTTTCAAAGCTTCCTCGCCCCAAGGATACCAATTGACAGGGTTATGTGCGTGTTGTTTTAAGTATGGGCTACTTTCATTTATTAAATGATTAGAAAATTTTTGTTGAGAAGGGGCAGGGTTACAGCTAAAAAAGATTGCAACAAAAATGAGTAGATAATAAAGAGTAACCTTATTCATGAAAGTGAGTGTTTGATATTTAGTTCAAGTAAGGCTTTTTATAGGAGAGAATGAAATTATGTTGAATTTATGGGTGAAAATAAAGGCTACCCAAAACGAGTAGCCTTAACTTCTTATTAATTAATTAATCAGTTATTATTACAGCATTTGATGGAATACTTCCGTTAGCTTCTTCCATAATATTTTTTCCTTTAGAATCAGTGTCTAAAGTAGCATAGATATGAGTCGGAATTGAGAAAGTAAATGCAGTTCCTGTAGGGTTGAATTGAAGGTCTAATGAAGTTAGAACAGAGCTTGATGACCACCAATTAATATCAGAATCAGAATCTAATTGATTTCTATATAAGTAAATTTCTTCCAACTTTGGATTGTTGGATAGATCAATAGTTTGTAAACCACCACCATTTGCCCATGCACTACTACTATTTGTATGTCTAACAATGAGTACTTTTAATTCTGGGTTATTTGTAACATCAAGAGTACTAATCTTACCTGAATTTGCATGGAAGTATTCTAAGTTTGATAATGTTGATAAGTTTACCGTAGCTAGCCCTGTTTTATCCATTGATAGAGAATCAATAGTATTAGGTAGGTTTAAAGTTTGGATAGTGCTGAAGCCAGAACCTTGATTTATATCTAAAACAGATAAACTACTAGCCCATGATAAATCAAGTGATGTTATAGTATTATCTTCTAAATACAGTTTTGTAATACCTGTATAATGATTTAATTCACTAACATCGGTTAAACCTTCATTATTAAGTATTAGAGTCGTAATATTTGCAGCATCAGTAGGAATAATGTAGACTTTAGCTACACCATTATCTAAACCTCTCAAAGCATACCCCCCATCTGCTAATGCAGTTCCAAGTGCTACATCAGTTATTATTACAGCTCCCGAAGGAATATTTCCTGAAACTTCTTCTATAATATTTTTTCCTTTAGAATCAGTGTCTAAAGTAGCATAGATGTGAGAAGGAATAGTAAAAGTATATTCTCCACTTTCAGATGGATTATCTCTAATATCTAGTGATGTTAAAACAGATCCATCAGCAGTATCCCACCATGTAATTGCAGCATCATTTGGAATAATATTTCTGAAAAGATTTATTTCTTCAAGTGCACTGTTGTTCGATAAATCAATTGTTGCTACTCCATTACCTGCTTCCCAATCTGATTTAGCATGTCTTAAGTTCAGTACTTTTAATAAAGGAGAATCACTTACATCTAAGCTTGTAATTAAGCCAGACTCTGCAATAAAGTATTCTAAAGCTGCTTTACCTGATAAGTCTACAGTAGCTAATCCAGTTTTATCAATACTTACAGAATCTATAGAATTTGGTAATAATAAACTCGTTGTAGCACCTGTACCACTACCTGCGTGATCTGCAGATAAAACTCTTAAAGCAGCATTATTAGAGACATCTAACGTAACAATACTATTAGAATCTACATCAAGAGTAATTAAGCTTGTGAAATAACTAATTTCTGTAATATCAGCTATACCTTTATTTTCTAATGATAAGGCAGTTACAGCATCTACATCAGCAGGAATTAAAAAATACTGACCTGTCGAAATTGGTCCTTGTGCATAACCAAGTTCTTTTAAAGCACTACCAAAGTTAATATCAGTAATTACAACAGCACCGTCAGGTAAATCAACAGAAGGTTCTTGTCTTGCAACTCCTTCTTTAGTTGTTAACTGATCGTAGATTAAAGAATCAATAGTAATTGGAGTACCAGGGTTGTCAGGAACTTTAATTTCTTTAAGGTTACTATTTTTAGAAACATCCAATTGAGTTAATAATTGATTCTCGAGTTCTAAAACTACTAGTTCAATATTATTGGTTAAATTAATTGATTTTATTTGATGATTAGATGGAGCAGAACTACTATTTGACCCTTGATATTCTAACTCTTCTAATATTTTAAGAGAATCAATTTTTAAAGAATCGAGCCAATTGTAATTCATATATAGACCTTTCAATTTTTTATTATTTGAAAAATCTAAAGAAGTAAACTCATTTGAGGTTAGACGGAAATTTTCTAACCCAGTAAAATAATGTAACTCTTCAAAAGCCGTTAATTTTTGAGGGGAGAGGATATCTAAATTTTCTCCACTACTATTTTTAGCAATATCAAGATCTTTAACACGTGCTACTTCATTTGGAATGATGTAATACACTGTATCTAATCCATTAATTTCTCTATGTCCGTAATTTAGAGCATGTAAATCATACCCTAATGTTGGGTTATCGTATAAATATATTTTCTGACCACCTTCTGAGTTATTATCTTCACCTACTTGGCTTTTACACCCCCATAAGTAGAGAGAAAATAATGATAGTAGTATATATGTTAAGTTCTTTTTCATTGTTCTCTATTTTATACTAGAAAATAATTTGAGCAACTAAACGAGCTTCAATACGGTCGTTAGTTATAGTTTCGTTTGTATACGGGTTCATTGTATCTTTTCCATCTACAAAAGAACCTGATGCTTGAATTTTCAATGCATCTTCTTTTAAATATTTCGATATTCCGAATGTATACCAATCTTCTTTTTTCAGAATACTATTCTCATAATCTTCATATTCAGGAATTAAACCTGTATACCTAGCATCTAGGCCCCATCCATTTTCAAAAACGTAACCTAGTTGAGCATTATAAGCCATTCCTAAAACATATTTAGAACTAACTTCTTCTCCTGTAAATCGAATTACAGCTTGATTAGACGTGTATAAATCATCTTTAGATTGTGCTGAGCTATTGACAAATTCAGCTAAGAAAGAGAAACCTTGGTACTTGGCTAAAACATCTACATAAAACTTTACATAGTTCGCATACTCTTCATCACCACTTCCGTTGTATAATTCAAAGTCACCATGTCCATCACCTGTTTGGTTAGAAGCACCCATATTATAACTAAAGGTTCCACCAATTGCTACTTTAGGAGATTTCTCACGTTCTAAATCAGCAACTCTTTTACAGCCATCAGTACCAGTAAATTCTCCTAATGGTAAGAAATCTAGACGTCCTCCATATTTCATTCCCCCTTTGTCGTTATCAATAGAATTATTACCGAAAGAATTCATGCCATCTCCAGATGTAATGGCTATTTGAGGTTTTAAAACCATATTTCCGATATCAAAAGTAGAAGTGAAGAATAACCCAAACTCTCTACCATTTGTAGTAAACGCATTACTTAAAGCAGAACGAGTTACCATAGATAATCTAGACTCATTTACAGTATATTCTCTATCATTAGTAAATGTTCTTTTTTGACCAACATACAGCGTCATTTTGTCATTAAAATGATATGCTCCCCATGCTTCATAAAGAGAGAAGGAGTTAACAAAATCTGCTTCTATAAAAAAGCTTACTTTTTCTTTTAATGCATGGCCTTCTAAATTAATTCTAGCCGCACCAACATATAAGTAGTTACTTCCTGTTGTATCAGGTTGTAGTTGTTCATAATGATACGATGGTTGTAAAAAGCCACTTAATTTAAAAGAATAATCACCTTGATTCATATTCAAGTTTAACCCTTCTCCCAAAACGAAAGTAGAAGAGTTTGTATTTTCTAATAAATCTGGATCATCTTCAATGTCTTGATCAATATCTTGTGCAAATAACATGGTAGATGAGAACCACATTAGTACAAAAATTAATAGTTGTTTCATATTTGTCATAATTGCCCTTATCTAAATTTTTTCTTTTTTCATGTATCTGTAAACAGGAAGTTCTTCTTCTAATGAGGTCTCAATTACTCTAAAAGAGAAGAATGAATTATCGTTTTCCGGTTCTAAAGTAGAAGGGAGAATATTGGCATTCTTTTGAGTCATATAGATTATAAATGATCCTTTAGGAAATTCTTTTTGAACTTCTTTTGTTTCAGCCTTCACATTACTCATATAAATCTGTTCCCATTTAACCAAAGAGATATTCCGTTTGGTAACATGATATGCTTCAACATTAACTGTTTTTGCCTTTTCAAGTTGAATAACTTCACAGCCTAGTACTTCTAGTTTCTGTGCAGCTTTACTTTCTTCTGGCATAAGAATATATGCGTATGGGCGTTCTCTTTTCTCATTAGCAGTCATTTCAAGTCCATCTGTCATTACAACATCAATGTCTACTTTTTCTTCTTTTACTAAATCAATACAAGTATATTTTGTCTTAATAATAGCCTTACTCATATCTGTAACTACACTATCTTCTAATGTAACTGTAGCTTGATTTGCCCTTTGAATACTACTTTTAATTTGAGCAACATTATCATAAGAAGTTTGTAAGTAAGACATACCTGCTAGGTAAGTAGTTTGTACTCTTCTTTTGAAAGAAATTCTTTTGAGATTAACTCCTCGAATTTCCATTAATATTGCATGGCAATTGTTTAGAGCATAATTGGTAGCGCTTGATCTAGGGCTAGATCCACCTCTATTAAAATGAATATGCCCTTTTTTCATTTTAGTGCTAGAGTAATCAGATACATGTCTGCCATTTTCTTGAAGATCATGTTTTGCGTTTTTAACAAGAAGATCTTTAGTGGTTTCTCTGATGTGGTGATTAACATTAAGATTACCAGAAAACAAGAAGAAAGCATCGTAATAAGAGGTAATCCCTTTCTCTCCAAAATATGAAAAGTGTGCTCTATATGGATTGTATTCATGAAAATCTACAGACACTTCTGGAGAGAATTTAGAAAAAGCTGTTCGAATAGCATTTGTTTCTGGAGCAGCTAATTTGATATAATCTCTATTAAGATCTAAACCATTTGCAGAGTATCTATTCTGATTATTGTAACCGTCAGCATTAGCCATAGGTAACATCATTAATTCAACTCTATTTAATAAATGGGCATAATCTGGGTTGGTTATCAAATCATGTAATAAGAAAAGTGCACCTTCTGTACTTGCAGGTTCGTTACCATGTAATCCAGCCTGCATCCAAACCTTTACTTTTTCTGTTTTTGTTGGCTTATTGATGTGTACTCTTATTATTGGTTTGCCTTTTTGACTTTCACCAATTTGATCGACGGTGACATAATCTAATTTAGATGCTAAATTAGTTACATACTTTACCATCTCTTTATATTTAGTGAAACCTAATAATTCAGATTTCTGGAATGCAGGAGTAGGTATATTTATATCTGGCTCTGGGAAAAATTCTTCTTCCATCTTTCTAGTTTGAGCAATAGAACTCAAGGATACCAACAGGAAAGCTAGAGCGAATAGTAGTTTATTATTCATCATCTTTTTACTGTTTAGAAAGAAATTTGAAACATGAGCCTACCTAAGATTTCAGCATCAGCAGTCATTACTACTCCTTCAGCATCTTTTGATCCAGGAAGTGCATCAACGTAAGTCATCGATAATTGAACTTTAGCAGCATCTTTCATCAAATAGCGTGAAAGACCTAATGTGTAATATTTATCTCTATTATAGAATTGCTCATTATTTAAAAATGAGTTATCATCTGGGTCTAAATAGGTAAAACGTCCATCAACAGAAAAACCTTTTTTAAATAAATATCCAGCTTGAATATTATAACCACGACCAACCATCATTCTACTTGAAACATAGTCAATGATAGTAGCATTATTTAACCCATCATCCACACGCAAGTTTGCAGTTGAACCATCGTTTCTAACTCTATAGAATATTTCATCAGATTGAACGCTAGAATATGCCCAAGTAAATTCACCTAATACAGTAAAGCCATGATATTTAAACATAAAGTCGCCTATAAGTTTACCGTAATCAGGAAGGGCTTCATTAGTTTCATCCTCTCCTAGGTATACAATATCTCCACTACCACGACCTCTTCTACTACTCATGCCAACGTTGTAACTATAAGCAACTCCCATTACAAGTTTAGGCGTTAGTTGTCTGGCTTGATCAACTTCTGAATATTCTCCCATACCTCGGAAAACACCAAAAGGAAGCCAATCAACTCTTCCACCATATTTTAGTCCTCCGTAATTTTTAAAAGCATTTTGTCCGTCACCTGTTGTAATGGCAATACCTGGTTTTATAAACCCTGCACCAACTCTTTTTTTATATTCAATAAATAGCCCAAAATCACGAACTGACGCAAAGGCAGAGGTGACTCTTGAGCGCTCTATTAATTGAAGTGCATCTGAAGAAATTCTCATTTCTTTATTGTCGGTCATTGTTGACCTTTGCCCAAAAGTGAATTTTAGATTTTTATTGGGATGATAAGCTATGAATGCATCCAAAAGGGAACCGGAATAGAGGTCATCACTTCCTACATTATTAGGTATTGCAAAGTCTACTCTTAAACGATAACTAAATTTTTCTTTAGCCACTTTTCCTTCTACATCAAATCTTGCTCTTCGAACTCTAAATCGGGCATCGTAAGTGTCCCAATCATTAGTTGTTTTGAATTCTGCAGTAGATTGAACGTAACTTCTGATTTTCATAAAGTACCCTCCATTATTTCCATGGAAACGAATTCCTTTTCCTAGTTCATAATCAGCGATATAAAAAGGTGGATCTGAAGAGTTTTGCCCATGAACTTGCAAAACCATAAGGTAACAAGCTATGAGTGCGGTTAATTTGTAAGTGGTCATTCTCATTTAGAAGACTGTTTTAAGTGCGAACATAGAAATTAATCCAACTACTAGAGGGATAAGATTTCTTTTTGCAAGGTCGAAAGATGAAATTCCAGCCAATTCGGCTGTAGCGATAATTACACCCGCTATTGGAGAGGTTGCTCTACCCATACTTGAGGCTAGTTGCATTGATAATATCATTCCTACTTTGTTGCCTCCTAATTGTGCGGCAATTGTTGGAACTAGAGGCCCAAAAGAGAAGAAAGAAGCATTACCACTTCCCATTAACATAGATGCTAGAAATATCATAATTGTCATAAGAATTGATACTCCTTCAAAACCTAATCCCATATTTTGAGAACCAGTAACTAGGTTATCTATAAATCCAAGTGAGATTAAACCTTTTGAGAATATTTGGGCACAAACAATTAATGTTACTACACTAGCAAAAACTTTCCCCATACCTTCCCAGAAAATTTTCATAGAACCCATTGTATCTTTTAGGTTTCTTTTTCTAACTCCTTCTAATACCATTCCTGTTGCTGTACATATAAGCATAGCAGTGGTTGTATCTAATGTTATAGGAGGCTCAAAGAATTTAAATGTTTTAGAAAAAATCATTAATAATACTAATGGCATAACTGGTAAAAATGCATAATAAAGAGGTGCATCAACTGTAAATTCTTTACTTTCATTTTCTACAACTTCTTTTGTTAAGTTATCTTTTTGATCGTAATAACGATTAACAAAGAAATAAAGTAACATCAAGATGATTGTTAGTGGTATTGTGAGTGGTAATTGATGATGTAAAAAATATTGAACAGCATCCATTCCTATTTGATAAGAAGCCTGTGCAGTATTTGCAGATGCAGGACCCATATCAAAAACAGTACAAGCTGTAATTACAGAGACTGCGGATATTCTACTAATACCTAATTGTACTAACACAGGGTATATAGAGGCCATAAGTAATAACCCTAATCCTGTAGCAGATGGTGTACACATAAAAAGAAACTGTCCGATAGGGATTACACAAGATGCTGCAAAATAGGGTGTTTTTCTCATGTATTTTAAAGGTTTTGTACAGACAAATACAAGAGCATCACTTGCTCCAATATGTCTCATGTATGCTACAAAACCACCAATTGTCATAATCATGAGTCCAACTTTAGCTCCTTTATCTGCAAGAACTTCTTTTATCATTGCAAATAAATCGAAGAAAGGTAGACCTGTACTACTTTTTAAAGTAGGTAACTGCATGCCTAATAATAAAGCAATAACCATCATTAATACTCCACTAGATAGGAGTACAGCTTGAGGATTATATTTATTGGTTAGTAAATAGGCGACAGCTCCAATCATCAACAAAGTGATAATAACGCTAATAAATGTCATGAAGAGTTTTTTGATTAAAAGATGAGTCTTATAAATTGTTTTTAAGCCAGCTCATAAAGGTTACTGACCTATAAATAGCAGCGGCATCATGATCTGCTCCGGGTACTTCAAATAACGAGTGTTTACTTTCTGGGTATTGATCACTATAAAAATTCATCATATATAATGAACGCTTATATCTATTATTAACTTTTGAATTTGATAAATCGTCAGTATTTCCACCGCCTTCCCAATTTGCAGGGCAAGAATCATCAGAGTTATCAAGATCTTCTGTTCCTGTTGCATAGGTTACCAAGCGAGCAATATTTTGTGTAACAATAGTAGAAGAGTCTAAATCATTCCTGTAATCAGTAAACTGATCTATTTCGTTTAAACCGTAATAGTAATTATTATATTCATTACATCCTCCTTGAACGGTATCTGGTTGAATATAAGCTTTATGGATATCAGAATAACGTAGTTTATTGATATACAGATAAGAAGATGGATCACTTACTAGATATTTAAAAGTATACTTTTGGTATTGTTGTTCTAGATTATTTAGAGCAGCATACCTTTGAATATACTGACCACCTGCAGAGTGCCCGATTAGCATTATAGTTTTTAGGTTTGGGAACTTGCCATCAACAAAAACATAGTTTTTCAAGAATTTTTCAAGAAGTAAATAAGAGCTCTGAGGTTGGGAGTTTAATGTACCAACAGAGTTTCCCCCATATCGCCATGTTGCATTAGTCCAATAAATAGTATTGTCTGCAGAGTTATTACTAAAATATGGAGCAATTACTATTGTTTTACTAACCTGTCCAATATCATAAACAGTGTTATACATGGTCTGAAATTGATTCTGATAATCATAACTTAAGCCATGAACTACAAGTGTGAGCGATGTTATCTCTGATATAGGAGTTGAATTATTTAAATCAATAGATGTATAAAAAGTTGTCTTTGGTGATGTTTCTGAAGCATCTAAGGATACTTTGACAAATGAGTTAAGAGACGTTCCGTCTGATACTACATAAGAAGGTGGTATTTCAGCCTTATAAATACATGAAGTAATAAGAAAAGAAATGACAGAAATATACCCTAGTAATGGTATTTTTTTTATCATAGAAATTTATGAAAAAGAGATTGAAATGAGTTATAAATAAATTTTTGGTATTTATGAATTGCAAAGAAATCACTGATACTTTAAAAATCACATGATATCCATCATTTATAAGTTATGATTAAATGGGTGAACTTGCAATAGTATTACAGTAATAATTAAATATTATATTTAATTATAAATAACCCATATGAAGATGAATGTAAATTTTGAAAACCGACCTAAAAAGACTGGACAAGGCTATATTGAAAGAGATGGAGAAAAGATTTATTTTGAAAGTACAGGAGAAGGTCCTGCAATAGTTTTTGGACATGGTTTGGGAGGAAGCCATGCAATCTTTTTTCAACAAGTGCCAGAACTAGCAAAGTATTACAGAGTAATCACTTTTGATCAGCGTGGTTTTGGTAATTCTACAAATATTTATGAAAAGCATTCTCCACATACTGCAGCTGAGGATATGAAAGCTATTCTAGATCATTTAAATATTGAAAAAGCACATTTAGTAGGACAATCTATGGCAGGGTGGTGTATGTTGGATTTCGGTATGAATTACCCAGAAAGAACATTATCTATTGTATTCAGTAACTCTTTAGCTGGAATTTATACTGATGAGATAAAACATTTCTATGATATTCCTGCACCAAGGCCACCAGTAACAAGTTTACCTTTAGGAAAACATTTTGGTTTAGCAGATTCTTTCTATGATAGAAAACCTGAAATTGCTTTTCTATATGTGCAGATAGGGTCTATTTGTCCTAAGCCTCCTGCTAATATGAGAGTACTAATTAGAGAAACATTTTTCTCGGTAGATCAAGTAAATGATTTAAATAAAAAAGTACCAATGTTATTTTGTACAGGTTCAGAAGATATTACTTTTCCACCAGAACAAATACAAAAATTACATGAACTAATTGTAGGTTCTCAAATTCAAGTTTTTGAAGGAACTGCACATTCACCATATTATGAATTACCTGAAGAATATAATGAAGTAATAAAGTCATTTTGTGTATAAAAAAAGAGGACATCTCATTTATCGAGATGTCCTCTTTGTAAACTTAATAAGTTTCTTTTAAAAATTTGATAAAGTAATACCAACTGTAATTGGCTTACTATTTCCTTGAAATTGTGTCACTCCATCGGCTTCATATAATTTCCCTTCAGTAAATGTATCAGTTAAGCCGTAGTAACAGAAGAAATTAATCCATCCGTACCCAACTCTACCAATAAGTCCACCTTTAAAACGATTCATATAAAAATCCCCTCTATCTTTAGAAACACGAACATCATCATAAGAGTTTTCATACTTTACTTTAGTATGGCTATCAATTAAAACAGAAAGTTTAGCACCTACAGCTACACGAAAAGCACGTCTACCAGGGTGATTTCTAAATCTAAATTCTAAAGGAATATCTAAATAACTACCTACAATTTTACTCTTTATTATAGAGTTTGCAGAAGGGTTTACAAGACCTGCATTTACCATACTTGCAGAATTTTGATTTTTCTCAACAGTCATTCCATTATCAAAAAACCAGTTGTCAGCTGTATAACCAATTCCAGGATTAAAAGTAAACTGTCCACTTGTAGATAAAGATAATTCGTACATATATGCAACGGCTATAGATCTTGATTGAGCATCTAATTCAGCACCTTTATCGTCTTGCCATGTAGACCACCCAATATCAAAGTAAAAATTACCTGGAATAGATTTTAATCCTTGACCGAATATTGATAAAGAGAAAAGTAGAATACAAAATAGAAGATTTAGTTTTTTCATTTTTATTGGATTAAGATTGATGGTATATGCTTAAAAAAATCATCTTACCTATCAAATATAAGTCAAACTAGCTTTTTTTTGATAAAAAAGTATGATTAACATTAAATGTAGTAATGCTTATAAATTGTTATTACTTGATAACAACCTACTTATATCTAAAGAAAATTGAATCAATGAAGTAGACAACTTTAAGTTTATATAATCTTGTTAAAATAAATTTAGAAAAAAGTTTTATTATGATTTATACTGATAATGAGGTGTTTATAATTGTATTTTTAATCAAATAAAAAAATAACAGTATTCTTATTGTTTAGAATAGATTTTTTGTTTAATAGTTATTATATTTGCAGATTCAAGAAAACCGCAAATTGCAAATGGCGTTTAGAAAAAACAAAAAGATCAATAACGATTTCACTTCAGTAACAGTGAGTTTAGCATCTCCAGAATCTATTCTGGAAAGCTCTCATGGTGAAGTGACTCAACCAGAAACCATCAACTACCGTACGTATAAGCCGGAGATGGGAGGTTTGTTCTGTGAGCGTATTTTCGGACCTGTAAAGGACTGGGAATGCCACTGTGGAAAATACAAACGTATCCGTTATAAAGGTATTATCTGTGACCGTTGTGGTGTAGAGGTAACAGAAAAGAAAGTCCGTCGTGAAAGAATGGGACACATCCAATTGGTTGTTCCTGTAGCTCACATTTGGTACTTCCGTTCTTTACCAAACAAGATTGGTTACCTATTAGGTTTACCAACAAAGAAACTTGATCAAATCATATATTACGAACGCTATGTCGTAATCCAAGAAGGTGTTAAAGAGGCCGATGGCATCGCTAAGATGGACTTCCTTACAGAGGACGAATATCTTGACATCATGGATAAACTTCCTAGTGAAAACAGACAATTAGAAGACGATCATCCTGATAAGTTTATCGCTAAGATGGGTGCAGAAGCATTAGAAATGTTGCTTGCTCGTACTCAATTGGATGATATGGCCGCGGCTTTACGTGACCAAGCAAATAACGATACTTCACAACAACGTAAGGCAGAAGCTTTAAAGCGTCTTCGTGTAGTTGAAGCATTCCGTGATGCTAAAACAAGAATCGAAAACCGCCCAGAATGGATGGTAATCCGTATGGTTCCTGTAATTCCACCAGAATTACGTCCATTGGTACCTCTAGATGGTGGTCGTTTCGCAACATCAGATTTGAACGATTTGTACAGAAGAGTAATCATCCGTAACAACCGTTTAAAACGTCTGATTGATATTAAAGCACCAGAAGTAATTTTACGTAACGAGAAGCGTATGCTTCAAGAAGCTGTCGATTCATTATTCGATAACTCTCGTAAAGTTAATGCTGTGCGTTCTGATGGTAACCGTCCATTGAAATCTCTTTCAGATATGCTGAAAGGTAAGCAAGGTCGTTTCCGTCAAAACCTATTAGGTAAGCGTGTTGACTATTCTGGTCGTTCGGTTATTGTTGTAGGTCCTGAATTAAAATTACACGAGTGTGGTCTTCCTAAGAACATGGCGGCAGAATTATTCAAGCCGTTTGTGATCCGTAAGTTGATTGAGCGTGGTATCGTTAAAACGGTGAAATCAGCGAAGAAAATCGTTGACCGTAAAGATCCTGTAGTTTGGGATATCCTTGAAAATGTATTGAAAGGACACCCAGTACTACTAAACCGTGCCCCTACACTTCACAGATTGGGTATTCAAGCTTTCCAACCGAAATTAATCGAAGGAAAAGCAATCCAATTACACCCGTTGGTAACAACAGCCTTTAACGCCGATTTTGATGGTGACCAAATGGCCGTTCACGTACCTCTAGGACATGAAGCTGTATTGGAAGCATCTTTATTAATGCTTGCATCGCACAACATCCTTAACCCTGCAAATGGTAAACCTATTGCTGTACCTTCTCAGGATATGGTATTAGGTCTTTATTATATGACAAAAGGACGTCGTACTACTGACACTGAAATAGTGAAAGGTGAAGGTATGACTTTCTATTCTTCGGAAGAAGTGATTATTGCATTGAACGAAGGTGCAATTTCTCGTCATTCGTGGATTTTTGTTAAGACAAAAGTATTGAATGATGAAACTGGCGAGCTTGAGGAGAAATTCGTTGAGACAGTTGCTGGTCGTGTATTATTCAATCAACACGTGCCGGAAGAAGTTGGTTATGTAAATGAACTACTTTCTAAAAAAGCACTACAGGTAATTATCGCAAAAGTGGTAGATATCGTAGGTATGGCTCGTGCAGCTCAATTCTTAGATGATATCAAACATGAAGGATTCCAAATGGCCTATAAAGGTGGTTTGTCATTTGGTTTAGATGAAATCATTATTCCAGTTGAGAAGAAAAAATTAATTGAAGATGCGAAAGGTGAAGTAGATATCATCCGTAACAACTTCATGATGGGTCTTATTACTGATAACGAACGTTACAATCAAGTAATTGACGTATGGACGAAAACAAACAACACGTTAACGTCTACGGTAATGACACAAATGGAGGAAGATAACCAAGGTTTCAACTCTATCTATATGATGATGCACTCAGGAGCTCGTGGTTCTAGAGAGCAAATTCGTCAGTTAGGTGGTATGAGAGGTCTAATGGCAAAACCTCAAAAGAACTTGGGTGGTGCTTCTGGTGCTAACATTATTGAAAACCCAATTCTTTCTAACTTTAAAGAAGGTCTTGATGTACTTGAGTACTTTATTTCTACTCACGGTGCTCGTAAAGGTCTTGCAGATACAGCCTTGAAAACAGCCGATGCGGGTTACTTAACTCGTCGTTTGGTAGATGTTGCTCAAGATGTAGTTGTAACTGAAGTTGATTGTGGTACTCTTCGTGGTCTTACAGTAACTGCACTGAAAGAAAATGATGAGATCAAAGAAGCTCTTGCAGATAGAATTGAAGGACGTACATCATTAAATGATGTAGAACACCCTGAAACTGGTGAAATTATCGTTCCAGCAACAGGTGCTATCACTCCAGAAGTTGCTCAGTTAATTGAGGAAGCTGGTATTGAAGAAGTTGAAGTTCGTTCAGTACTTACTTGTGAAACTCGTAAGGGTGTTTGTGAGAAGTGTTATGGTAAAAACCTTGCAACAGGTGGTGTAGCAGGAAAAGGTGAATCTGTTGGTGTTATTGCAGCACAATCAATTGGTGAACCTGGTACTCAGTTAACGCTACGTACATTCCACGTTGGTGGTGTGGCATCTCACATTGCAACAGATGCATCATTGAAAACGAAAAAAGCTGGTAAAGTTGAATTCGTTGAAATGCGTTCTGTGAAGAGTAAAGATGCTCAAGGAGATACTAAAGATGTTGTAATGGCACGTACTGCTGAAGTTAACGTTGTTGACGCAGATGGTAAAGTTGCATTTACAGCTCATATTCAATACGGTTCTTACTTAAGTGTTAAGGAAGGTGATATGATTGAAGAAGGTGACGTGATTTGTTCATGGGATCCTTTCAACGCAGTTATCCTTGCTCAATATGATGGTGTTACTGAATTTGAAGCAATTGAAAGAGATATTACTTACCGAGTAGAAACAGACGAAATGACTGGCTATGAGGAAAAAGTAATTATTGATACTAAGGACAAGGCTAAAAACCCAATTATCCATATTGCTGGTGATAAGGGTGAGTCTGTGGCATCTAACTTACCAACAGATGCTCGTTTAACTGTTGAAGACGGTCAGAAAGTTAAAGCAGGTGATATTTTAGTGAAGATTCCTCGTTCTGCAGGTCAATCACGAGATATTACAGGTGGTCTTCCTCGTGTAACGGAATTATTCGAAGCACGTAACCCATCTAGCCCAGCTGTAGTTTCTGAAATTGATGGTATCGTAACTTACGGTGCTGTTAAACGTGCTAACCGTGAACTATTCGTAGAATCACGTGATGGTGTGAAACGTCGCTACATGGTGAACTTGTCTAAACATATCTTGGTTCAGGAAAATGACTTCGTGAGAGCTGGTATGCCACTTTCAGACGGAGCTATTACACCTGCAGATATCTTGAAAATTAAAGGACCAACTGCTGTTCAAGAGTACTTGGTGAATGAAATTCAAGATGTATACCGTTTACAAGGTGTAAAAATTAACGATAAGCATATTGAGGTGATTGTTCGCCAAATGATGCAAAAAGTTGTTATCGAAGACAATGGAGATACTACATTCCTACCAGGACAAGTAGTTGAGAAGTTTATGTTCCGTGAAGAAAATGATAAAGTGCTTAGCATGAAAATCGTTACGGATGCAGGAGACTCAGCTAGATTTAAGACTGGTGCATTAATCTCATTTAGAGAAATGCGTGATGAGAATTCTTCGTTGAAACGTAAGGATATGAAAGAGATGAAAGTGCGTGATGCACAACCAGCTATTTCAAGACCAACGTTACAAGGTATCACACAAGCATCATTGGATACGAAATCATTTATTTCAGCAGCCTCTTTCCAAGAGACAACTAAAGTATTGAGTGAAGCTTCTATTAGAGGTAAGCGAGATGAATTAGTAGGACTGAAAGAAAATGTGATCGTAGGTCACTTGATTCCTGCTGGTACAGGTCTTAGAGATTATGAAGCGTTACGTGTTGGTTCTAAAGAAGAATACGAAGCGTTGATTGATTCTAGAGAAAGACATCAAATCACAGGTTTATAATATTTGCAAAGCGGTTTAAAAAGCTCCTAGTCGAAAGACTAGGAGCTTTTTGCATTTTAAGAAGAACGTAATGTACATCTCGAATATTGGTTCAATTCTCAACCAATTTAAAGATTACCCTCGTATTAGCGTACTTAACTTATGTTATGTATAATTTTAAACTACTTTGAAACGAATTGTGTTGAATATAACTGAATGTGGTGTTCTATAATTTGCATTTTATCGAGGTAAATAAAAGTAAATAAAATAAGTGTATTTTTGAAACTTTTATAATATAACCCTATGTAGATTATTATCATTATAAAAAAATCATATTTTTATTGTATATTTGCTAAAATTATAAATTCAGGAACATAAAATAGTTCATGATAATTTGGACTGACTAACACAATTACAAAGTAGGGTACTTTGTAGTAAACGAATATTACTATAAAAAATCGCATTGGTATGCTATTTGGAATTTTAAGAGAAGAAGATCATCGTGTGTCCGTTACACCAGAATTAGCGAAAAAGTTTATTTCTGAAGGTCACGAGGTTTATTTTGAAAAAGGTGCTGGTTCTAGTGCTTATTTTGAAGACAACCTTTACAATGAAGTAGGAGCAGTAGAAAAATCTAGAGAAGAAATTATTTCTTCGTCTAATGTTTTAATCACTTTAGCTCCATTATCTAAGGAAGAAGTTGCTAATCTTGCAGAGAATACATTTTTATTCTCTTCATTTCAGCCTTTCCAAGATGCCTCAATTTGTGAGACATTTGCGACAAAGGGAATATCAGCATTTAGTTTTGATATGATTCCTCGTTCTTCAATTGCTCAATCTATGGATATACTGTCATCAATGGCCTCAATCTCTGGCTACAAAGCAGTATTAAAAGCAACTGATTATTTACCACGTTATATGCCTATGCTATCTACTGCAGCAGGTACTGTACCTCCATCAAAAGTTTTGATTATGGGTGCTGGTGTTGCAGGGCTACAAGCAATTGCTACGGCTAAACGTTTAGGAGCTCAAGTAGAAGCTTTTGATACAAGAGCTGCTTCAAAAGAAGAAGTTCAATCATTAGGAGCAAAATTCGTTGAAGTAGAAGGAGCGAATGATGATACGAATGCAGGTGGTTATGCAGTAGAACAATCAGAAGAATATAAAAAGAAACAAGCAGAGTTAATTGCTTTAAAAATTGAGAAAGCAGATGTTGTAATTACAACTGCTCAATTAAGAGGAAGACCTGCTCCAAAATTAATAAGTGAAGAAGCAGTTAAAACAATGAAACCAGGTTCGGTAATTGTTGATTTAGCGTCTTCTACTGGTGGTAACTGTGTTTTAACTGAAGATGAAAAAGTAGTTAAAAAGCACGGAGTTACTATTATCGGAAATTCTAATCTTGCGGCTGAAATTAGTGAGCAAGCATCTGTATTATTCAGTAAGAATGTTCAGAATTACTTAAAATTAATGTTGACAAAAGAAGGTTTGGATTTTGATTTTAATGATGAAATCATTTTACAAAGCTGTATTGTTTACAAAGGAGAAGTGATTTATGGAAATGAAGCAAAACAAAAAGCTTTAATTCCAGCACCTAAAGCTGAAGAAAAAGCAGAAGCTCAAGCTTAAACTATTCAAACAAACAAATTAGAATTTAATATGGAACAAATATTAGCATTTTTAGATGATAACACATTAGCAATGTTATCGCTGTTAGTACTTTCTTCATTCTTAGGAATGGAAATTATTGGTAAGGTACCAACAGTTTTGCATACTCCTTTAATGTCAGGTGCAAATGCAATTTCAGGTGTTGTAGTAATTGGTGCAATCATTCTTATTAGAAGAGCAGAAGCAACAGATTACTTAACGTTAGTATTAGGTTTTATTGGTATCGCATTAGCAATGATCAACGTTGTTGGAGGTTTTGCTGTAACCAATAGAATGTTAGACATGTTCAAGAAAAAAGAACGTAAATAATAACTACTAATTAACTGAAATTACAAGAAAATGGATATATCAAATTTAATAGATTTACTATACTTAGTAAGTATAATCGTTTTTATAATAGGTTTAAAAGGATTGTCTCACCCAGAAACTGCTCGTAAAGGTAATAGAGTAGCAGCTTTAGGTATGGGTATGGCTATCGTTATTTCTCTTTTTGCTCCAGAAACATCAGGTAGTAATAATTACCCTTGGATTATTGGTGCTATGTTAATTGGTGGTGGTATTGGTTTCGTATCTTCGAAAAAAGTAGCTATGACAAAAATGCCAGAAATGGTGTCATTATTTAATGGTCTTGGCGGTGCTTGTGCTATGTTAATTGGTATTGCAGAATTTGGTAACCTTCCTCAAGGTACTGATATGATGAGTGGTGCTGTTTTAACAAACATCTTTGCAATGTTTGTAGGTGCTGTTTCTTTAACTGGTTCTTTAGTAGCTTATGGTAAATTAAATGGTTCTTTAAGAGATAACTTTACTTTACCAGCTCCACAAATAATTAACTTAGTTTCTTTAGTAGGAATTATTGCTCTATCTGTAATGATAATGACGCAGCCTGAATTAAATATGGCTTTAGTGTATGCATTATTAGGTTTATCTTTATTCTACGGTATTGCATTTGTAACGCCAATTGGTGGTGGTGATATGCCTGTAGTGATATCATTACTAAACTCTGTAACGGGTATTGGAGCAACAGGTGCTGGTCTTATTTACGGAAATAACATTATGATTATTGGTGGTATCCTTGTAGGTGCTTCTGGAGTTATCTTAACTGTTATGATGTGTGAGGCAATGAACCGTTCTTTAGTAAATGTACTGATTGGTAATTTAGGTGCTTCTGGTGGAGGATCTGGATCTGGTCGTGAAGAGATAGTTAAAGAAGTAAATATTGCTGACCTTGCTATTCAATTAAAATATGCTGACAAAGTTGCTATCGTTCCTGGTTATGGATTAGCAGTGGCACAAGCACAACATATTTGTCATGAAATAGAAGCAGCTTTAGAAAGTGAAGGTGTTGAAGTACGTTATGCAATACATCCTGTAGCAGGACGTATGCCAGGTCATATGAACGTATTGTTAGCTGAATCTGATGTAGATTATGACAAATTATTAGAATTAGAGCCAGCAAATAGTAGCTTCCCATCAACAGATGTTGTACTTGTAATTGGAGCAAATGATGTTGTGAACCCATCAGCAAAAGATGATTCTGCATCTCCAATTTATGGTATGCCAATTTTAGATGTTGAGACAGCTAAGAATGTTGTTGTTTTCAAACGTGGTATGAGTACTGGTTATGCTGGTGTTCAAAACCCATTATTCTTTGGTGATAAAACAAAGATGTTATTTGGTGATGCAAAAGCATCATTAGGTAAATTAAAAGACGAAATAGCAAATGCTTAATTAAAACTTTGTTTTTAATATAATAAGTAACCCCTTCCTAATTGTTTAGGAAGGGGTTATTTTTTATTTAATCAAAAACATTGCTCTCATATGTGTGATGCTTAATTGCTCCTTATCTTTATCTCCGGTTAGACTGTATAAAAGCATTGTAAAGGCTTCTGACTCTACAGATAGTGTGGTGTCCTCTTTTGCATTTTTAAGTAGGTTAGTATCTAAATTAACTGTATATATAATTCCATCTATCTCTAAAGATCCAATAGAATTATCATTATTATTAATTTTAAAAATGATGTTCTTATTATCTTGAATCAGTTTGTATTCTAAATCAATTGAATTAGTATTTACATTTAATAAGTAATTATACTTTTTGATATCAATTAAATGTAAGTTTTCATATTCAGTGTTACTATAAAAATGTATTGAATATTCGTCTTTGTTCTTTTCAACAATAGAACTATTATTTAATGAGGTTAGTCCCATTTTTTTCAATAAAACATTCTTTACTTCCCATTTACTTAAAGAATCGGCTAAAAAAGAATTCATTGGTTGAGGGAAAAATGCTTGTAAAGAATTATATCCATGGTAATCACTTAAATAACTAATTATTGATCGAGCATTTTCTACTTTAGGAGAGTATGAGTGATCGATGTTAGTTATCCAAAAGCCATCATCATTAACCCATTTTTCCTTTTTAGCCAACTGATTTAATCGATGCGTTTGACTTTTTTTTGCAACTTGAAATGCACTTATAGGTCCAAATGAAGAGATCAAAGTGAGTACGCAAAGTGAGATAGGAATAATCTTAATATTATTTTGTCCTTTCAATAGCATGTTTAAAGCTACAATAACAAGCCATACTGCTAGTATGATTAGATAGTATCTATTTTCTGTGATTCCATAGTCAGTGATTCTTGTCCATATAGCAGCAATAAATAATATGATGATAGGAAAAAGTGCGTAAAAGAATACTTTAGTATAGATTGGAATCCATTTATTTTGATTGTTATTTTTAATGGGATATATAAATAAAAACGAAATAATGCCTAAGGTCGAGAAACCAATACTTAGCATAGATACCCACCCTTTAGGCCAATCTTGGATAAATATTATTTTTACAGAATAAGCATAAAGAATCACCATGTAGATTGTAACCAATGGGAACATAATGTACTGAGTGAAATTTTTGAGTATTGTAGAGTATGAAAACTCTTCCTTTTGGTTTCTTACAATAGGAGCTTTGCAAATAAAAAATAGAGTATTTAGAAAGAATCCGCAGAATGTCAGTAGTTTTAAATAAATGTCTTCATCAATATTGATATTAAATAAAGAGTCAATTGAAAGAAGTGCTATAGATATCCCAATAAAAATAATAATTGAATAAAATAAGCTCTCTATAAATGTTGCAATAATATTTTTAGAGAAAATCCAAAAATCTAACTGTGTACCTTTATTTATATTTGGTGCTATAAAAATAAGTAAGTGTGTAAAAATGGTTAGGAGAATCCATCTAGAAAAATTGATGTAAGTAAGCTCTTTTGGCATCGTCATTAAGTATATGATTAATATAATTAATGAGATACTTTTAAGTAAGTAGCTTTTTATAATGGATAGATGTAAATTTTCTGAAAGGTAGGTTGCAGCTATAAAAACAGGAATACCTAGTTGAGCTCCATGTATACCTCTAATAAACCAAATATTGGAATGAATCTCATTTCCTATTGAGTAGAATAGAAGAAAAGTACCAAATATGGCACACAAGAGTGTAAAAGGAAATCTAATGATACTTTTATAAATTGTATCTGATAAATTTTGGAGAGATAGTATTTTCATTGATAATTAAGATTCTATTTTAGAATAAAATCAATGTAATACAAAATGTAGATATAAAAAAAGGTCATCTCATAAATGAGACAACCTTTACTTGGTAGCGGGGACCAGACTCGAACTGATGACCTTCGGGTTATGAGCCCGACGAGCTACCAACTGCTCCACCCCGCACTGTTTTCCTTAAATGCTTGGCAAAAGTAGGTAAATGTTTTTGATAAAAAAATATTATTGCCAACTTTATTGTAAACAAATCGGAACAAAGATGATGAATAAAAATAATTTATACTTAGTAGTGTTCTTAACTGCTTTATTCTTAGCATGTAAGCCTACTTTAAATAAATCTACCTTCCCTAAAGAATATTTTGGCAAATGGGTTCATCTTGTAGAAAAGGATAGCGCTGATGTGAAAACCTATATAAGAAATTCAGATAAATTAGAAATTATTCGTGGGGGAAGAACTACCTTTGAATTATTAGAAAATGGAAAAGTGAACTACGAAACTTCTGGAAGCAGTGATAAATTAATTTTTAAAAGTGGGTTTTGGTCATTTAATAATAAAGAACAATTGATCAGTTTTGTATTTGATGAGACTACTACTGATTATTATGTATTATCATTAGATAAAAACCTGTTAAAGATTAAACAAAAAACATTAAAATCCGTACAGAAGGATTAATACAACTCAAATATATTAGTTGAATGAAATTAAAGAATAAATTACTTATTGGTTTTTCTATCTTATTCTTTTCAGCCGCAGTTTATCAAAGCTGTACATCGTCTGGAGATAAAGAATCAGAAAATGAAGAAAATACAACTGCTTCATTAGATCCACATGCTTCCATGAATCTACCTTATCCAGATTCAATTTTTTTAGGAACAGAAACTTGTAAATCTTGTCATGAAGAAGAGTACCATAAATGGAAAGGTTCTAATCATGACAGGTCAATGGAAATAGCCACTGCTGAAACAGTTCTTGGTGATTTCAATAATGTGAAATTTGTTGAGAACAATGTAAAGAGCAGATTCTTTAAAAAAGGAGATAAGTTCTTTGTGAATACTCAAGGGCCTGATGGTAAAAATCATGACTATGAAATAAAATATACTTTTGGTGTAGAACCTCTTCAAAACTACATGGTAGAAATGGAGAAAGGTAAAATACAGCTAATAAGAGAAACTTGGGATACAGAAAAGAAAAGGTGGTTTAATCAACATGATGATTTAGATGATATTCAACATTATGAGTGGTTACATTGGTCTAACGGTGGCGGAAATTGGAATACCATGTGTGCAGATTGTCACTCAACTAATGTTAGAAAGAATTATGATTTTGAAAAAGATTCATTTGATACTAAATATTCAATAATCAATGTAAGCTGTGAAGCCTGTCATGGTCCAGGTAAAGAGCATGTTGACTTTGTTAACTCTGAAGAGTTTGAGGAGAAAAAAGATTTTGTTGAAGGCTTGTACGTTCAACAATTTGTGAAAGGTGAATCAGCTAGAACCTTAGTAGAGTCTTGTGCTCCTTGTCACTCAAGAAGATCTCAATTAGTACAGAACTTTAAGTACGGAGAAAGTTTTTATGAACAATTTGCTCCAGAAATTCTAAGAGAAGGAATGTATTACCATGATGGTCAAATTTTGAATGAGGTTTATGTTTATGGCTCTTTTATTCAAAGTAAAATGTACCAACACGACGTAAAATGTACTGACTGTCATGATCCTCATAAAGCTGAATTAAAGTTTAAGGACATGAATAAAATATGTGCACAATGTCATGAACCTAAAGACTATCAGGTGAAGTCACATACCTTACATGATACAGGAAAAGATGTTCGTTGTGTAGATTGTCATATGGTTGGAGAAGTTTATATGGGTAATGATTATAGACGTGATCATAGTTTCCGTATTCCTAGACCAGATTTAAGTTTAAAATATGAAGGAACTCCAAACGCATGTAATGCATGTCACACAGATAAATCGGTTAAATGGGCTGTAGACAATGCAGAAAAAATGTGGGGTAAACTACCACATGATTGGAAAGATACATTAGCACTTGGGCGCCATTACGATGAAGAGTATGTTGTTTCTTTAAAGCAAATGGTTGATGAGCAAACAGCACCTTTTATTGCTAGAGCAACTGCAGTGTATTATTTAGCGAGAACACAAGGAGATCAATCTGTAGAGGCAGTAATTGGAGCTTTAAAAGATCCAGAGCCATTGGTAAGATTAACAGCTATCCAGAATTTATCTCATTTATCCTTAGATCAAAGAGTATCTTATCTTAGTCCTTATTTAATGGACCCTTCTCGATCTGTTCGTGTGTCTACTGCAATTGCTTTAGGCGATGTTGAAGAAGGAAGGTTTAAAGGTAAATGGAAAAAAGCATTTGATGATGCTACAGCTGAAATGAAAATATATTTCCGTCAAGCTAAGGATTTCCGTGAGGGCCCATTTGGTGAAGGGCAGTATATGGAAAGAAGAAAAGATTATGATAAAGCTATTGCTTGTTATCAGCAGTCATTAAAGTTTGATACGTTAATGAATGAAGCAAGATTTAGTTTAGCACGTATCTATTCTATTCAAGGAAAATTAGGTCTTGCAAAAAAAGAGCTTGATAATGCAATTGCTGTAGATCCATCCTCTGCAGATGCTTATTATTCTAAAGGATTATTGTTTGCAGAAACAAAAGAATGGTCAGAAGCTGCAAAAGCACTAAAGAAATCAACTGAATTAAATCCTCAAAATTCGAGAGCATTTTATAATTTAGGATTGATATATCAGAAAATGGGTGATATCCAAATTGCAGAGAAGACATATTTAACTGGGTTGAAATATACAAAGCAAGATCCTTCATTGAGATATGCTTTAGCAGCTTTGTATGAGCAAACAGGACAAAAACAAAAAGCGAGTTTATATTGGAAGTGGCTTAAAGCTAATTATCCAAATGATCCAAGATTTAATTAATCTCCTATAAATTAAAGAGATTGATCATATTTATTGATTTGGGCTTTGTAGTAAAACTATGAAGCCCTTATTTTTACAGTTAATTAAACTACAGTCAAATTCACAAATTAAAGATCATGAAAGTAGGTATTATTATGGGAAGTCAGTCTGACTTAAAGGTGATGTCAGAGGCTGCTCAAGTATTAGAAGAGCTAGGAGTTGAATATGAATTAACAGTTGTATCTGCACACAGAACACCTGAAAGAATGTTTGATTACGCAACGTCAGCAAAAAAGAGAGGACTAGCTGCAATTGTTGCAGGTGCTGGAGGAGCTGCTCACCTACCAGGCATGGTTGCTTCAATGACTTCTATTCCAGTAATTGGAGTACCTGTAAAATCGAGAAATTCTATTGATGGATGGGATTCAATATTATCTATTTTACAAATGCCATCAGGAGTACCTGTGGCAACTGTAGCTTTAGATGGAGCAAAAAATGCAGGAATATTGGCAGCTAAAATTGTTGGCGTCACAGATTCGAAAGTATCTGATAACGTTGAGAAATTTATGCAAGACATGAAAGATAAAGTTCTTACCTCTGCTAATGAAATAGAAACAGACGGTTGGGAATCTAAAATATAAATTTACAATTTTAGAAATGTAAACAGCTCATTATTAGGTCAATTACCTATTGATGAGCTGTTTTTATTTTATTAAAATTTATTAAAATAATCACTGTAACTAATTTTTAGGTAACACCGTTTCTATATAATGTCAGTAAAATTGAAAGAATTTAATGACTAAAATATTAAAATTGGCAGTGATTGTTTTAGAAAACTGTCAAAATGTCTTGAAAAATCAATTGGCATAAGCATTGTCTAAAAGAAAGTGTCTTTGATTATTCGAAGACATTAAAATAGAATAAAAACATCATACGATATAAAAATTAAACAAGTTATGGGAAAAATCATTGGTATTGATTTAGGAACAACGAACTCTTGTGTTTCTGTAATGGAAGGTAACGAGCCAGTTGTTATTGAGAACGCTGAAGGAAAAAGAACAACACCTTCAATAGTAGCATTTTTAGCAGACGGAGAACGTAAAGTAGGTGATCCTGCAAAACGTCAAGCAATAACAAACCCACAAAATACTATCGCTTCTGTTAAGCGTTTTATGGGTAAACAATATTCTGACTGTAGTAACGAAATTTCACAAATGGCATATGAGGTGGTTGAAGGACCAAATAATACTCCTCGTGTAAAAATTGGTGATAAATTATATACTCCTCAAGAAATTTCAGCAATTACTCTTCAAAAAATGAAGAAAACTGCTGAAGATTATTTAGGAACTGAAGTATCTGAGGCTGTAATTACAGTTCCAGCTTATTTCAATGATGCGGAACGTCAAGCAACAAAAGAAGCAGGTGAAATTGCAGGTTTAAAAGTTTCTCGTATTGTAAACGAGCCAACTGCAGCAGCATTAGCTTATGGCTTAGACAAAGCAAATAACGATAAAAAAATAGCAGTATTTGACCTTGGTGGTGGTACTTTCGATATTTCTATCCTTGAATTAGGAGATGGTGTATTTGAAGTGTTATCAACAAATGGTGATACTCACTTAGGTGGTGATGACTTTGATAAAGTTATTATTGACTGGTTAGCTGAAGAATTTATGAAAGATCATCCAACAATTGATCTTCGTAAAGACCCTATGGCATTACAACGTTTGAAAGAAGCTGCTGAAAAAGCTAAAATTGAGCTTTCTTCAGGTGCTAAAACAGATATTAACTTACCATATATCACTCCAGTTGACGGTGTACCTCAACACTTGATGAAAGAATTATCTCGTGCTGACTTTGAACGTTTAGCTGATTCTTTAGTACAAAGATCTTTAGAGCCTTGCCGTAAAGCATTACAAGATGCTGACTTAAGTACTTCTGATATTGACGAAGTAATCTTAGTTGGTGGTTCTACTCGTATCCCTAAAGTACAAGAAGAAGTAGAGAAATTCTTTGGTAAAAAACCTTCTAAAGGTGTAAACCCTGACGAAGTAGTAGCAATTGGTGCTGCAATTCAAGGTGGTGTATTAACAGGTGAAGTAAAAGATGTTCTTTTATTAGATGTTACTCCTCTATCTTTAGGTATTGAAACAATGGGTGGCGTAATGACGAAATTAATCGACGCTAACACTACAATTCCTACTAAGAAATCTCAAGTGTTCTCTACTGCTGCTGATAATCAGCCATCTGTAGATATTCACGTTCTTCAAGGTGAAAGACCAGTAGTTGCAGGAAACAAAACTTTAGGTCGTTTCCAATTAAATGATATCCCTCCAGCACCTCGTGGTGTACCTCAAATCGAAGTAACTTTTGATATTGATGCGAACGGTATTGTAAATGTATCTGCAAAAGATAAAGCAACAGGAAAAGAGCAAAGAATTAAGATCGAAGCATCTTCAGGATTAACAGAAGAGGAAATCCAAAAAATGAAGGATGAAGCAGCAGCAAATGCTGATGCTGATAAAGCTACAAAAGATCGTGCTGAAAAATTAAATGAAGCAGATTCTATGGTATTCCAAACTGAAAAGCAGTTAAAAGAATACGGTGATAAGCTTTCTGAAGGTAACAAAACTGCAATTGAAGCAGCAGTAAAAGACTTAAAAGAAGCTCACGCTGCTCAAGATGTTGAGAAAATCCAACCTGCTTTAGATGCATTAAATGCAGCATGGCAAGCGGCTTCTCAAGAAATGTATCAAGCAACAGGTGGTGAAGGTGCTCCAGGTGCTGATCCAAATGCTGCAGGTCCAGAAGGTGCTGCTCAAGGTGGTGCTGACGCTGACGATGTTACAGATGTAGACTTCGAAGAAGTAAAATAATTTAGACAATTAGTTCTAAATAAACATATTTAGGAGGTGAGTATTCATTTATTTGAATATTCACCTCTTTTTTTTTACATCACATAGTAGTTTATTTTTTGTACTTTATAACTTTACACTGTACTAATACTGCTATTAAAATAAATGAGAAAGTCCATACATACTTTTTTTATTACTTCCATTCTAATTTTATCCTTTTCTAATAACATTGTTTTGGCACAAAATGATGATGATAAAGAATTAGCATTGGCAATCACTATTGATAGTGCTGTTTATCATGAATCTGGGGATGTGGTAGATTATAAAATCAATTATGATGTATTTACTCAACGTGTTTTTCAAAAGCTGCATAGAAATTCTTCAGATTGGAAAGATTATATTCAAGTGTTCAAAGAGCAACTTCGATTAGGTGATTTATTAGTAGAACAAATTGGTAATAATGGAGAGTATGCTTTTGTGAAAATACTGGAGGATGATAAAGGTGATAAAACTTTACTTTATAGAGTTTTAAAGGGAGATGGTTGGTTGGATTATAATGAAATGCTACTTGCTCAAAATCATTATGGAGCTTGGCAAATAATAGATATTTATTTTTATTCTGGAGGAGCATTCTTTTCAGATGTAGTTGCAACAATGCTAGCAGATGAGAACCCTGATTTAGTAACAAATAAAATTTATCAAGAGTCTTTATTGCGGATTAGAGAAATGTATGATTATAACCAACAAGGTTTATACGGTAATACATTGATATCCTATGATTCTCTATCAAATTATTTCAAAAAGCAAAAATCACCAAGACTTGCATTAATACAGGCACAAGCAGCACAAGGAAATTTATCAGAATTAGAAATTCTTAAAGATAAATACCTAATAGATTATCCTTATGATAAGAGTATTCGATTATTAATGTCAGAGGTTTATGGAGCTGTGGATAATTATGAGTTGTCGAAATTAATGCTAGATGAATTATCTGATCTAATAGGAGGGGATGATTATCTCTTATTGAGAGAAGCTGAAATTTTTCTTTCTTGGCAAAAAGAAGGGAAATCGAAGAAGATTCTAAAAAAACTGATAAAGTCAGAAATTTATCAAACAGAAGCTAGATTACTACTTTTAGATGTTTATTACGCTGAAGAGAACTATAAGAACTTATTAGATGAGTTATTAAAAGTATCTGATGAAGTTGGAGTAGCACCAAAAGAAATTTTATCTGAAGAACAATATCATCAATTTTATATTTCAAGCTATTGGTTAAAATATAAAAAGAATTAAAAAAATAAGGGAAACAATTTCAAACTGTTTCCCTTATTTTTTAATATATTATTTATGCATTCGCTAAAAGATAGTCTTCAACATCTTTATATTCAAGATTAAAAGCATCAGCAACAGCTTTGTATACAACATCACCACTAACAATGTTTAATCCTTTTTTCAATTCTTCGTTGTCTCTACAAGCTTTTTCCCATCCTTTATCAGCTAACTGAATAGCATAAGGGAGTGTAGCATTTGTTAAAGCAAGAGTTGATGTATAAGGTACAGCACCTGGCATATTAGCAACGCAATAATGCATTACACCATCTACTTCGAATACAGGTTCTGCATGAGTCGTTGGTTTTGTTGTTTCAAAACACCCACCCTGATCAACAGCTACATCTACAAGAACAGCACCTTCTCTCATAGTGCTAAGCATATCTCTTGTAATTAAATGAGGTGCTTTTGCTCCAGGGATAAGTACAGCACCAACTACCATATCAGCATTTTTAATTTCTTCTCTAATATTATGTTCAGAAGAAACCATTGTTTTTACATTTGCAGGC